>JAGRHW010000008.1 GCA_020444765.1 Gammaproteobacteria bacterium
AGTGTCAGGCTACCTTGGCTTTTTGTCCGTTTTCTGTTTTTTGCAAATACTTCCACATCATTGCAATCCCTTGAGGGAGTTCAATTTGGGGTTGCCAGCCTGTGGTATTTTGAAATCGCTTGCTTGAAAGAACGATATGACGTACGTCAAAGCGTCGTTCCTCTAAACGGTTAATTTCGATTTCCTTTCCAGAGACCGCCTTGATAATGTCTAGTGTGTCCTGTAAGGAATAACCTATCCCTGAGCTGATATTAAAAACTTCAGCGCCCATGGTATTCATTTCTACAGCCAAAGCTATGGCCTTAGAGACATCATCAATATGAAGATAATCCCTGACCGTGCCGCCATCGCCGAATAAATTGATAGGTTTTCCTTTATGGGTATGTCGTAGAAAGCTCGCGATTGCGCCAACCTTGCTTCCCAACAGTTGAAAATTGCCATAGGGGTTGGAGATTCGCAGGCTTATCGTGTCAAGGTTGTGTTTTTTACTGAAAATGTAGAGATATTTTTCTACAGATAGCTTCGACACCCCATAGGCGCAAAGTGGGCTTGTGACATGAGATTCATCGATAATCTCTTCGGCGACGTTTCCGTATACGGTGCCGCCACTTGACATAAATATCAGCCTGTTAACTCTGTGTTCGACGCAGGCTTCAGCAAGCTTGATGCTGGGCAGGATATTCTGCATTGCGTCAGCTTCGATGTTCCGCATAGAACTTGCCGGACTTGTTGTCCAAGCAAAATGTAAGACTACGTCAATACCTTCCAAAGCATTGTTCAGGTATTGGGTGTCGGGCCAGTCGAGAACCACCTGTTCGTAGTTTTGGATTAAGGGTAATGTGTTGAGCAACCTATCCCGGGTATCGGCAATCCTGACTTTATGCCCTGTTTCATATAATCTTGAAATTGCAGAGAGGCCAACAAAGCCTGCTGCACCTATAGCAAGTACATTCACGGTTTATCTCTCAAATACAACTTAGGATGCCGCTTTGGCTAGGAGGTTTTCAAAGTTATAGGAGTATTCAAATTGTTCAAAGTCCTTTTCGTAGATTGATATCACTTTCTTGACTATAGCAGGTGTGTACAGGCTATCAAGCATGGAGGAGCTGTTTGTTTTGTTCTTGGCTTTAGGTAGGGTCAACTCTATGCCGGCATTGTCCTGAAAGCGCTGAGATACAAGGCTCAGGTCCTCGCTTAGGCGTTCAAATTTTCCTATAAAGTGATAGTTGATATGTTCGAAGAAAAGTTGACTGTACTGTGGCCGCCAGTGAGGATTCATATGGTATTCGGACTGAGAGGCGAGGACTTCGACAAACTCTTCGAACGAAACAAACTCGCTAAGATCTTCAATCTCTTTCGCCGAAACCCCCTTTATGATTGATAAAATCTGTCGCTTTGCAGGAAGGTTTCGGCTGATCTTTGACATATAACCGGAGGCAAGCCGGGTAAACGGATTGCGGACAAAGCAAAAACGATAATAGTCATCAGAAAAAAGTAGTTTATCCAGCTCTTCAGCTGAAAAGGTGTCGAGAGTCAGAAGAGGAGATGTGTCCCGTTTATGAGGGTTGACTATTGCAGGCACCTCCTCATGTCGACTTTGATATTCGGCGATCTGCAACGACCGTTTAATTGAGGTGCAGGCAACCTTAGGAGTTTCGGTGTACAGATATCGCTGGTTCTCTGAAGCATGTGTTGAATAAATAACCTGTTCGTGAGGCATATTCATTTCGAGTTGCTTAATGATTGCTGATGCTGCGCTATTTTCATCCCCTTCGAGGTTCGAACTAGAACGGATATCCACGGCCGGGTTTGCATAGGGTTTTTCAAACCCGTGCTTGCCCATGTACTTGTCACAAATGGAAATAAAAGTGCTTCTTTGTTCTTCGGTCCAGTCATTCCAGCATTGCAGGCGGTCATCGAAGTGCCTCTTTATTTTTGAGACGCTGGACGTTTCGCTGAATGAAGAGTTGAACAGGTTTGTTTGTATAAAACTGGCTGGACCATTGTGGGGTTCGATTTCGAGCTTGTCGAACACTTTGCAGTACACTATGTCGGGAGCAGAAACCAATTCGTGGTGTTTGATTACCGCACAGTTTGTCTTTTCGAGTAAGTAGTCGTTGGATTCGAAGCTGTTCGCCCATCGATGACACAACTGCTCAAAACTCAGGTCTGCAAAACCATGAAACTTGCTGGCGGAGTTAACCACCTCAACACCATTGCGCATTACGTAGATAATTTTAAATCCGGAATAGATTTCCTCATACTTTGAGTAAAGGGATTCCGGAAACGACAACTTAGCAATCCAGTATCGCGCAGCAGCATCAACCTGCTCCACGGGGACACCGTTTGAAATGTGGAACATAAGGTTGTTGTAAAGCTTATTTACGACTTTTTTATCAAGCTTGTAGTTTTTTAAATGATAGTCCCGGTTTGGGCTGTGGTCTTCATATTCTTTCAGAAATTCTGTAAACCGGGCAATTAACGGTGCCTCGCCCAGAATTTCCGGTTTGAACACGGCCGGATGATGAATCAGAGATTTCAATACAGCACTGGTACCGGATCGGCCAATGCCGGCCACGAAGATCGGAGTAAGAGTTCTTTGCGTTATCATTGTTTCTACCTTGATAAAATTTCAGTTTCTGACCTGAATTCGGGGTTCAATCGTTTCGGGTGGATGATCTGAGGTCGTCCCCGCTCCAACTACTTTGGCAATAGTATCTTTAAACCCTTCCCACTGATGTTTGTCCTTGACGTACGTGACACCGCGGTGTGATTTTTGTCGGGCGATATCGTGTGAGCTGAAAATTCTACGCAGTGTCGTTTCGTAAGCTTGAACATCGTCGAATTTTTCCACGAGCCAGCCTGTTTCCTGACTGACGAGCTCCGGAATGCCTCCAACCTTGGGTGTGCAAATGGGTATGCCCAGTCGCATGAGGTTAATCAATATAGAGGGGATGCCGTCCCACTGTGATGTATATAGATAGGCGTCATATTCATGGATACGAAGTTCTTCGTAGGAGTTGAAAGTACCCTTGTATTTAATGTTGGGGTGCTTGTTATTAACAATTTCACTACCCTCGGGTGCATTTCCTTCGGTTCCAAAAACCTCAAATACAACATCCGGCATTGCCCGGGCAATATTAATGAGGACATCAACCCGCTTTTGTCGTGCAAATCGCCCTGCCCAAAGAACTTTACGCTTTTTTGTTCCATCCAGTTTTCTTGTACGGTGTAGTGAGTGGGCAGGCTTAAGTTCCTTACTCGGAATATAAAGTGTCAGTAACTTGGATTGGTCAGACTCAGAAAAACCGTATAGGTCAATTACTTCATTAACGATTTTCCTGTTGTCGAATAAAACGCTCGTAAGATAACCTATACAGGATGGCAGGTAGGACGGAATGTAGCCCACTCGTTTGTCAGTGTGGTCATGGTCGAAACAGAACAGATAGGCATACTGGTCCAGTGCACTTGATAGCTGTTTTCCAAATTTCCGATAGAGCTCCCATGTTACATGAGAGTTAACGTTAAATATTACCTCCGGATCGAGTTGCCCGACTATGTGGTATAAGGCGTCGACTTTGGTACTAATATCAGCTTCCGGACCGCAAATTTGGACAAGATCAAGAATTTTCGAGTTGTCTTCAAGCCAATCCGGTCGTTCGATTCTGCTTTGGTCAGTTACCGCCAGTATGACTTTTTCTTGACCATATTTTTCCTGTAAAGCCTTCAATACATAAGTTGAGACAAGGTCGGCGCCTCCCACACTAATAAAAGGGGTGCATACAATTGCCTTGATATCATCTTGGAAGTGATTTCTCGCTATTGTTGGTGCAAACAAAGACCTTTTGAGAAATGGATATTTCACGATACGTGTCTGATCGCTGGCGATAGGTTTTAAAAGTGGCTCAAGTTCAATCAGGCTTTCAACTTCCGATACAAGTTCTTCCTGCAATTGTTCGAGGTTGTAGTTGCGTCCCTCTGTGTGACCATGTTTGACAAAATGCGCTAACAACGCGTGTATGTTTGCCAGATCCGGGTTCGCCGCTACATAGGCCCCAGGCGAAAAGATCTCGGATGCGTCGTATTTTTTTTGTGGCTCTCTGTCTAAATAGATAAGAACAGGGATTGCCCTTTTCCCGACGTGATTCGAATACTGCTCTCGAAAGTAGCTGTTAGAGAACCAGAGACAAGGGTCATGATCCAAATATATGCCGGTATCTATGTAGTGTTCAAATGCCTTTTCGATACTTAGTTCTCCAGGTAAATACTTGGATAAGTACCAGGGAGCATCGAATATATTTTCGAGCTGCTGAATAAAGCTCTCAAGCCGGGGGCAATAGCAAATGCTGTCGGCAGCAATATTTCCTTCTTCTTTCCGGGTTACACGTATTTCAATCGTGCTTTGGAGCCACTCCGGTAAATCGGAAACAGCAAACTCGAAAGCATGATTTGTTGATGCTTTTCCCTCTGGGAGAGAAAGGTCGATTGTCAGGTCTTCAATATGCTGATTTTCTATATAAAGTTCGACAGTGATATCAGGTGCACTGGCGGAAAACTCTAGTTCTCCACAAAGCGTGGAACCCTTTACTTCAGTAATTTTGGCTAAAATTTTTGTTTTCTTATTCACAGCAATTCCATTATACAACTACGAGTGTACGGTAATATGATCAGGCGGCTTTGGAGCGCCTGTACATAGGGTAAATGCGAGGTACCGTTGTTCTCATATTGGTTTTGTCAAGAAGGGAGAGGTCGGTCTTACCTCTTCTTATGGCATGCGCCGTACCCGGCACGGTTTTGTGGAGAATGCCGTTCTTCACTGTTTCTACGTTCCAGGTCCAGTCTTCATAACCAAAACCCTTCTCGATTTCGTTTTTCATGTATGGAAATTTTTTATAAGTCTCAACTTTGCCAAATGACAGGGCTGTCCAATAATTGGTGTAATAAAGAAAATCAGGCACAAACTGTCGGCTTTCCATATCTATATGTTCAAAGATGTATTGTGTTTGACCAAAATAAATACAGTATTGAGGATGACATACAATCTCCTCCTCTCGACCTTCACTGAGAAAAAAAGCATTGGTGATCCAGTTTTCACCCCAGAGATCATCCGCATCCAGGAAAGCGATATAGGATCCTTTGGCAACGTCTACAGCGTGGTTTCTTGACAGGGCTAGATCACCATAGTCGACTCTTTCAATTTTCCCCTTGCCTTGCAGTTCGCGAGACACGATCTCGCTTGTGGTTTCGTCACTTTTATCCAGAGTCACAATTATTTCAGTACTGATGCCATACTGCTTCGCATAGTCAACGGATCTGAAAACTGATTTCAGTGTCGGGTAGATCAGGTGTAATTCTCGATGAGCAGTTACAACACAGCTAATATTCATTGATTGATTCCGGTTAAAGATGTTTGTTCGTATTGTTTTTTTGCTATGTGTTATGCAGTTTTAGAAATAAGGGAAATTACACTGCTTTCACGGCCATAATTATCATCCAGCCGCACAATATCATCCTCACCCAGATAACTCCCCGACTGAACCTCTATAAGCTCAAGAGCTATTTTTCCGGGATTCGAGAGTCGATGAACCGCGCCTAAAGGGATGTAGACCGATTCATTTTCCGCTACATTGAAAACGTCGTTATCACGGGTGACTTCCGCGATCCCGGATACGACTATCCAGTGTTCGGCGCGATGAAAGTGCTTTTGTAAAGAGAGGGTTTCACCCGGGTTGACGGTTATCCGTTTTACCTGGAATCTTTCGCCATTGTCGACAGAATCGTATTTTCCCCAGGGCCGGTAGGTTTCTCTGTGTGAGGTTGCCACATCACGTTCATCTTCCTTCAGGCGGTTGACCACATCCTTGACGTTCTGCGCCTGGTTTTTATGCGCGACGAGAATTGCGTCCGATGTTTCCACGATAACCAGATTATCCACGCCCAGCGTTGTGACCAGACGTTTCTCGCTATGTACAAGGCAATTTCGCGAGTTGACCATCAGTACGTCGCCTGAGCTTGCATTACCATAGTTGTCGGTTTTCCTGACTTCTGACAGTGCTGACCAGGAGCCGATATCACTCCAGCCGGCATTCATCGGCACGACGGCTACGTCGCCCGAGGTCTCCATGACGGCATAGTCGATAGAGTCATCGGGTGAGCCGGCAAAGGCCTCTTCATCCAGGCGGAAAAAATCCAGATCCTTGACACCTTTTTCAACTGCCTGTTCGCAAGCGGTTTTTATATCAGGCTGGAATTTTTCAAGTTCTTCCAGGTAACGGTCCGCGCGGAACAGAAACATGCCGCTGTTCCAAAAGTAGTTACCGGCATTGAGGTATTCCACGGCTTTTTCGAGATCAGGCTTTTCGACGAACTTTTCGACCTGTCTTGCGCCATGGCTTTCAATCTGGTCTCTGGCTTGTATATAGCCGTAACCCGTTTCAGGTTTGTCTGGCACGATACCAAAGGTGACGAGTTTGCCTTTTTCCGCCGCTTCGACAGCTTCGGAAACAGAGTCCGCGAATGCCTTGGTGTCATGAATCACATGGTCGGCGGGCAACACCAGCAACAGCGGAGCTTCGCCCTTGTTTTGTTGAATGGCTTCGATCGCCGCGGCGGCTATGGCAGGTGCCGTGTTCCTTGAGACCGGCTCAAGCATGATGCTGCTGGCTTGCGTTTCGCATTGTGCAACCTGTTCAGCGACCAGGAAGCGGTACTCATTGTTGGTAATGACAAGCGGCTTCTGGCTGGTTACGGCCGCGGCGCGTTTCAAGGTGTCTTGAAAGAGCGATTGATTGCTCACGAGCGACAGGAATTGTTTTGGATAGCTTTTGCGCGAGAGAGGCCAAAGTCTGGTGCCGGAGCCGCCGCATAATACTACGGGAATAAGTTTCATTGTTGCCTGCCTGTCGGGTATTTGATACGTGCATGACAGAAAAGCAACATTGAAGCCAAAATAGATGCTTTGCTGCGTTGAATTTGAAAGAGATTTTGTCTGTCTTATGAATTGCCCGGACGGCTTCACATAAAGGGTATTGGTACAAATATCGCATCTGCAGGTTCGGACTGATCTTACTCAGGATTTATCTCTATTTTTTTGGCGGAATTCCCATGAAAGGCATTATTTTGGCGGGTGGATCCGGTACCCGTTTATATCCATTGACACATGTTGTATCCAAGCAATTACTGCCGGTTTTTGACAAGCCGATGATCTATTACCCGTTGTGCACTTTGATGCTGGCGGGGATTCGCGAGATTCTGATTATATCCACACCGAGTGATTTGCCGAGATTTGAGGCGATGCTGGGCAGCGGTGAACAATGGGGGCTGTCGATCAGCTACAAGGTTCAGCCAAGCCCGGATGGCCTGGCGCAGGCGTTTGTGCTTGGCGAAGAGTTTATCGGTGAGGATGCCTGCGCGCTGGTTCTCGGTGACAATATTTTTTATGGCAGCAATATGAGCCATTTGCTGAAATCCGCGGCAAGCAACCAGCAGGGCGCCACTGTATTCGCCTACCGGGTAGCCGACCCGGAGCGTTATGGCGTGGTTGATTTCGATGAGCAGGGCAAGGCCTTGTCGATTGAGGAAAAACCCGCCAAACCGCGTTCCCGTTATGCTGTTACAGGCTTGTATTTTTATGATAATTCGGTCGTGGAGAAGGCGAAGAACGTCAAGTTGTCGGCGCGTGGTGAATACGAGATCACCGATATCAATAACGCCTATCTGCGTGAAGGCAAGTTGAATGTCCAGCTGATGGGGCGTGGTTATGCCTGGCTGGATACGGGAACGCATGATTCCCTGCTTGAGGCCTCCTTATATATCGAGACCATAGAGCGACGCCAGGGCCTGAAAGTGGCTTGTCCCGAAGAGGTGTCGTGGCGCAACGGCTGGATCAGCGATGCTGAACTGCAGTCCTACGCTGATGCCTTGTCGAAAAACCAGTACGGCCAATATCTGCAATCCCTGCTGGATGAAGAAAGAAGCCGCCACGCGGTACGGCTGCGGGCCGTCGGTTAGAGGCAATGCGGCGCTCGATGTGGTGAAAATCCTTTTTATTACGTTCTCAAAGAAGGGTCCGTTGCATATGCATCTGGACCCTTCGGTCGTTTACCGGTGTTTCAATCCCGCTGCGGTATTGAGCAAACGTCAAAATGTGGTTGCGGTCATCCATAGCAGCGAAAGCCATCTGGCTGACATGCAGCCGGATATCGTGATTTGTCACAGACCGAGGGCCGGCAAGGAACTGGATACGGTTTTCCGGAAATTCCCTCAAGCTCGGATGGTTGCGGATTTTGACGATCTGTTGTTCTGCCGCGATACGCTCGATACACATCCGGCCAGTTTGAGTGGTCGAAGCAGTAACTCGGCCTTGTTGAAATCTGCGGGTGAGTACCGGCAAGCCGCGGGGAGATTCAACGAATTCACCGTTTCCACGCAGCCGCTGAAAGAGCATATCGAAAAACAATTTCCTCACTCGACCTGCCACATTGTGAATAACGGCTGGGGCGAGGACTGGCTGTCCATGGCCGGTTTGATTGAAGCCAGACAGAAACCGCGCAGCCGAAAGAAAATCTGCTATTTCGCAGGCACGGCCAACCATGATCAGGACCTGTATCAGGTCAGTACTCAGTTGCGCGAATTCCTGCTGGAAAATCCCGCCATCGATTTGGAGATTTTCGGTTCGATCGATCTTGGTAAATTCAAGGCGGTTGAGTCGCAAGTGATAAAAGGCCGTTCGGTTCCGTTCTATCTGTTTCCGTCGATTATAAAGCAGGCCTGGGTGTCGATCGCGCCTTTGATCGATACGCCGTTCAATCAATGCAAGTCGGCGATCAAGTTTATCGAAGCGGGATTATTCGGCGTACCGCTGATCGCCACGCCAACAGACGATCTCAGGCGCATGCAAAACGATGGACTGTTGTTTGCTAGTCAAGGTGATGACTGGTATTTGGCACTCAACCGCTTGCTCGACCCGGATACGCACCGGTCGTGCTCGCATGCCTCAAGCGAAGCTGCTTTACAGCAGTCCGCAGAATACGCAATGACACACGCGACGATTTCCGATGCCTGGGCTCTCTGACAAGGATCAGCTTTTACTGGCGGCGGTTGCCAGCCGGCCTGCATGGCGCGATGACCGCAAACTGCTGGGTTTGTTTATGCTGTGGGTCCACACCCGGTGTGGACTTGCCTGGCAGCGACAGTTCTTTTCGGCCCGTGAAGAGACAGGTTACGCGTTTACGGCAATCGACTCAGTCGAACTCCAGGTCGAGAGCCATAAAATTTCGCGTGTCCTTGTCAGTGCCGATGATAAAAGCCGTGAGTATCCGTTTGCTGAACTGACACCGGCGGTTATCGGCCGATTGCTTTGGTTTGCACGAAAAACTTCCGCCAGCGGTTTGCAGGAATCGGAGGTCGAGCAATACCTGCAGAGCTGGGAGAAAGTCAGGCTGAACGAATCATCCTCCTTATTTGATGCGTTGAATAAACAATACAAGCATACAAAAAAAAGCAAATCAAAAACCAGCCGTTTGTGGAGCAAGTTCAAAAGAGATCCGGTCCTTTTTTTCCGGGACTCCAATAATCTTTCCGGGCGGTCGGTTTATAAGGTGCTGTGTCTTTTTCAACTGGAGAAAACCCTGTGACGCTTGCCACCTATTCCCGCGGTATCAGGGCGATCCCGATTCTTGAAGAAGCCCTGGGTCAGACGGTTGTCGCTGTGGGTCGGTCTGCGGCGAACGATGAATCTGTCAGCGGTTATGTCGGCTGGGGGCGGAAAAACTCGGGCCTGAAGGCCGAGGAGGCTGCCAGCCGCACCAACAAGTCGGTCGTTTTTCTGGAGGACGGATTTCTCGGTTACTGGGGACATCCTGGTGGAAACAATATTCGTCTGTCCCTGAATATCGATCATCAGGGTATTTACTACGATGCCCGAGAGCCTTCTGATCTGGAATCGATGCTGGCGGATGGACGAAAGCTTGATGCGCAGCAAACACAGCGGGCGCTGTCGTTGATCGAGTCGATCACCACTAACCGTTTTTCAAAATACAATCATCACAGTTCCAGCGAGTTGCCGGCGTCAATAACGTCGCAACTGGCCGGTAAGCAAGAACTTTGTCTAGTCGTCGATCAGACTGCGGGTGATCAGTCGATCGATTGCGGCCTGGCCGGGGTTGATAGTTTTGGGGCCATGCTGCAAGCGGCCGTCGATGAAAACCCGGATGCCTTGATCATCGTGAAAACCCATCCGGATGTATTATCCGGTACGAAGAAAAGTGCCATAGGTAAACCGGAAAACGAGCCGCGCATTATCTGGATAGCCGATGACGTTCATCCGCATGCGCTTATCGAGGCGGTTGACAAGGTCTATGTAGTCACTTCACAAATGGGCTTCGAAGCGCTGTTGTTCGGCAAGCAGGTTGTGTGTTTTGGCGTGCCGTTTTACTCGGGCTGGGGGCTGACCGATGACCGCGGGCCGGTGCCGGCCAGAAGAAACTGCAAGCTCTCGCTTGCCAAACTGGTGTATGACAGTCTGATCCGTTACCCGGTTTATGTGCATCCCGATACAGGTAAGCGGGCGGAAGTCGAATCGATTATCGATTGGCTTTGTTTTCAGAAACGGCAGCTGACCGGCAAGCATGAAGTCATTCTGGCGGTAGGCTTTTCCCTTTGGAAAAAAGCCTGGCTTTCGGCGTATACGAGTGATATTGCCAACACGCTGAAATTTGTATCCGACAAAAAACTACAGGCCTCGGATAAGCATGCACCACTTCTGGTCTGGGGCGCGAGAAAAGCGGAAAAGCTGCGTGCCGAGTATCCGGACCGGCTGCTTTTTACGATGGAGGATGGCTTTGTTCGTTCTGCAGGACTGGGTACCGATCTCAAACGTCCTTCGTCGTTGATTATCGATCGCCAGGGGATTTATTACGATTGCCGGCGGCCAAGTGATCTCGAACAGCAACTGAACAGCTGCCAACTGTCGGACCAACAGCTGGCCGAGGCGCGATCCGTTATGGATGAGCTGATAGCTTCTGGAACGACAAAATACAATGTCGGGAGCAAATTGCCGAGTGATCTGCTGGCCTGGATAAGCACGTGTAAATCCAGTGGCAGGCAAGTGATTCTGGTACCCGGTCAGGTGGAAGGAGATGCGTCTCTGGAGTTTGGTTCGCCACGCTGGAGAACCAATCTCCAGCTTTTGCAGGAGGTCAGAAACGATTTTCCTGAAGCGTGTATTATTTACAAGCCGCACCCTGATATCGTGGCGAAAAACCGCAAAAATGACAGCAATTTTGATGAAGAGATGCGGTACACCGACAAAATCGTCATCGATAGCAATATCTCCCTGCTTTATAGTGAGGTCGATCGCGTTTGTACCTTGACATCGTTGTCTGGTTTTGAAGCGTTGATACGTGGTGTCTCGGTAACGGTGTATGGCTTGCCTTTTTATGCAGGCTGGGGATTGACCGATGACCGTCTGAACATTGAACGGCGTCAGGCAAGACTGACTATCGAGCAGTTGGTTTATATCAGCCTGGTCCGTTACCCGCGTTACATCAACTGGCACACCTGGCAATTCTGTTCGCTGCAGACAGTGATGCGCCAGTTGCGTGAAACCCCCGTGAGCCGGACCGGTTCTGATGTTTTCTCACGCACCGGCCAGAAGCTCCGTTACTTTGTCGAGAGTTGGCGTAGAGCTTGACCATCCGGGCAGTCCGTCCGGCAAGGCTTCGTTCTAAGAGCTGCCTGTCAACGATGCCGCGTACGGCATAGGCATTACCCTGGTTTTTTATTTCCTTAACTTGAAGCGCATCGACAAAAAACTGTCGCCAATGGCCTGATACCTGCTTTATCAAGGTCCGGAGGTATGTATGGCAGTGCAATCATTGAATGAGCAGGATCTGGCGCAATTACGGGCCGTCGTCGATCAGATGACCGAAGTTGCCGTGTTGTCGCAGGAAAAACGCAAGACCGCCCAGTCTCTGGGCGTGCCGCTTCCACCGTTTATGAACATTGTCCACATGCTGGCAGCTGACCCCTCAACCCCGCTGGAGCGGCCGATTGAGGAGTTGAGAGTCCTCGTTGAAAAGAAACTTGGTGAAGGTGCATTCGATGAGGAAAAGGTTCGTGAATTGCTGGATGAAACTGTGTTGCTTGAGCAAGACCTCGCGGAGCAACGCAAGCTAGCCCGGTCATTTGATGTGGACGTTTTTATCATCAACAAACTGGTCGAGATCAGAATACAAAGTCCTCTGGATCAGGGTGAAGGGCTGATGAATCAGCTTCTGTTGCTCTACGGCCTGCAGCCTGGGGCCTCAACGGCGGCTGGCACGCAACAAACGCAGAGCAAATGTGACCGTCTTGCGGGCATTGTGCAGGAAAGGCGTGAACCCGTTTGGGTCCGCTATCGGCAGCTTGTCCTGGACGTCATGCTTGGTGTGGGGCTGGGAGTTAGTGCAATCGCGCTTTTAACCTGAGTTTTCAACAGGGTACCCCAATCAACAAAGAACAAAAAATGTTAACGATTTCTCCGATTCGGCCGAAATATGGCATGTGGGTAAAGCCGTCGATAAATGCTATGAAGACCGCGCCGGATTTTAATAAATAAAAACGAGAAGCTTCTCGAAGGGCTTGTATATGCGCCGTAATGTATTGCTGTTGCAAGGTCCGGTTGGACCCTTTTTCCGGAACTTTGCGCAGGAACTCGAACATAACGGATTTTGTGTTTATAAAATAAATTTCAATGGCGGCGACAAGCTTTACTTCAGCGGTGAGCGGGTTTTTGACTATCGCGATACCCTGACTGAGTGGCGAAGCTATCTTGAACGGTTTTTACAAACCTACGATATCGGCCGGATTTATCTGTTCGGCGATTGCCGTTTTTATCACAAGGTCGCCCGTACCGTCGCCGAAGAAAACAATGTCCGGCTTTTTGTTTTCGAAGAAGGCTATATCCGCCCCAACTTCATCACACTGGAAGAAACCGGTGTAAACGGCTATTCGGCGTTGCTGGATAAAACGCTGGATTTGTCGAAAAGCCCGTTGCCGGAAGAGTACCCGCAGAAATTCCTGGATCGCGTATTCCGCAATATGGTGGTATACGCAATGAGTTATTATCTGGCGAGTTCGGTCTTGTCGTTCAGGTTTCCCGACTATGTTCATCATCGGCCACTGGCGCCACTTTCCGAAGGGGGAAAATGGCTGTTGTCAGTATTCCGCAAGGCCAAATACCAGTTGCAGCAAAAGCATTTGATCAAGCGGTTTGCCGGCAGCCTGCATGATCGCTATTTTCTCTGCCCCTTGCAGGTTCACTGCGATATGCAAATCACGGCGCATTCGGACTTTACCTCGGTTGAGCATTTTATCGGCGAAGTCGTCGCCTCGTTTGCCAAGCATGCCGATCCACGCCACAGTCTGGTGTTCAAACATCATCCGATGGATAGAGGCTATACCAACTACAGTACCTTGATCGAAAAGCTCGCGCATGAATACGGCGTGGAGAACAGGTTGTATTATGTGCATGACCTGGATCTGCCAGCCATGCTCAAAAGCGCGCGTGGCACGGTATTGATCAACAGTACCGTCGGTATGTCCTCATTGCTGCACGATACACCTGTGAAGACGCTTGGTCGGGCCATCTATGACCGCGCCGAATTAACCAGTCAGGTCGATCTCGATGAATTCTGGTTGAATCCCGGGGGTGTCGATAAGCAGGCCTACGCGGCATTCCGGGATCATCTGATACTGAAAAACCAGATCAATGGCAGTTTTTACAGAAGGCTGAGTGGTATCAATACGCCAACCGGACTGGAATGGACACTGGAAATGCTCCAGGATCATCGTTTTACGCCTGATCGAGTGGATTCTTCCAAGCGTCCGACACTGCAAGTCGTTGCAGGGCGGGATCTCGATTCCCAGACAGTGGAGCGGACCCCACCGACGCCGGGAAAAGTTGCCAGCCGCTAGAGCCTGTCAGGAATAGCTTTGCGTGCAGGGTTTGATCGCGTCATAGGCGGCTTCCAGTGATCGCGAGTTGGAGAACTCGATCATGAAATCCGCCAGCCGCTGGAAAACCGCGCGAGTATTTTCCTTGCCTATCCAGAGTATAAAAGGTCCAGGGTTGCAGTCCAGGTAAGCGAAGCGCCCGTCTTTGGCGGCCAGAATATCCCAGGCCGCAAAGTTTAGTCCCAGAAAATGTGTGGCCTTAACGATTTTCTCTTCTTCGTCGTCCGGTAATTTGAAAAACTCGAATCCCAGAGGGTTGGTACGTGAATCGACCTGTCCTTCTTCCGAAATAATGCGCAGTGCCAAGACAACCTTGTTACCGACGATATGCACGCGAATAGTGTCGCCTTCGATTAATTCCTGAAACAGCACCGGAGACTTTTTCAGTTCATCCAGTCGTTCCTTGTCGTAATCACTGACTTTGCGTGTCGAGCCGATACCAATAGAGGGTTTGGCTACGGCGGTCCCGACCTTGTCGAAGAAACGTTCCGCCTGTTGCGGATCGTTTGTCATGATGGTGTCGGGAACGCAAAAACCGGCGTCATGCAGTTTCTGATAGAGCTGGGCTTTGGAGTCATGATCGACGTAGGCTCTGGTCAAGGTGTTGACGACGAGCTTTCCACGTAGCGCAAGCTGATTGAAAAAACTGCGTGTCACCGACTGGTATTCCTGTTCCCGTAAAAATGTCGCACGCATTTCGAGGTAGTTGGCGGCATTCATCACCGCTGGTACCGTAGCTGGTGTGTTGATGGACATGCAGCGGATATGTACCGCTTCGATCCCGGAGAAATCGACGCCGTCCCACACCAATCTGTCGGGCTCTATTACTACATCGGGTTTATTTTCACTGCCCAGCTGAATGTCGAACACATGGGTAGGGATGTTTTTTTCCTTGAATACATCATCAAGTGCCGCGACCTGTTTGCTGCCACCGTCACCGAATATAGCGATTTTTGCCGTCGTCATTGTTTTTCCAAGGGGGCTGTATTGATTGAAGTCAGTAGTCTAACGGTTTGATGTCACTAAAAAACTAACACATAAGTAGGAATTTTCGATACCGGCAGGCCCGCAGGCCCTAGTACGAATGTCTACTTTTAATACATCGATAGCGTCCGTAGACTTTTCCCAAGACAGCTCGAAGTATGTTTTCGTGCTGTGTGAGGTTGCCTTTCAGCATGTATTAATTGTTAAAGGCGTGAATCCAGTATCAAACAGGAGAGTAGCATGACAGATAAGAGTGGTGGAGACATAATGCAAGGCAATGCAGGAATGCAGGGCAATATGAGCGAACAGGTCCAGAATGTTGTTGCCCCTGGCGGCGCTGGCATTGTTGACGGCCTGGGTGGTGCTGGAATGGCAGCTGGAATGGGCGAACAAATGGTTAACCAGGGTCAGTCTCAAGGCAATATGGCCATGAGCGGTGCTGGTGGCAATGACAATACCAATGCAGATACCAACATCAACGTATAAATAACTGGCGTTTCAATCAATTATTGGGAGAGAAAAGATGACAGATAAAAGTGGCGGCGATATCGCACAGGCAAACATGGGTGCTCAGGGTAATCTGAGCGGTCAGACCGAGAATGTTGTTGCACCGGGCGGTGCCGGCATTGTTGACGGTATCGGTGGAATGGGCGGCGCAATGGGCGCAGCGCAGCAAGCGGTAAACCAGGCCCAGGCTCAGGGCAATATGGCCATGAGTGGTGACGGCGGTGATGACAATATCAACGCTAACACCAACATCAACATCAGCTGAGTCAATGGTATCACCGGATACGCACACTGCGTATCCGGTTTTTAGTGTCTGTATCCCATCGTTCCTTCCCGTTTATTTCCCAATTTATTAACTTGCTCGCAGAAGGTGAATTTTTTACAAAATTCCAGGGCATTTAACACAGAATCATTGCCGGATGGATTGGCATTATTTAACCCAAGAGATCTTAACGATTTAAGAGGGTTACGAAATGTCAGAACGTGAGCAGCCAACATGCGTCATTGCCGACGAAATTCCGTCAGATGCGCCGCAACAGGTGGCCATGGTTTACAGAAATGAATTCAATGAAGTGTCGCATATCGCCAATGGCGATGGTCACGCAATATTGGGCAGCGGATTGACTAATATCGCGCTGATTTTCGTCTTGTCGCTGATAGCGCTGGTGACGATTTCACGCCGTCCGTCAAACTCCTGAAATTAAACCCTGTCTGCGGCGATCAATCCACCAGCATCGCCTGGCTTAGCGGCACTTTTCCCTTACAGGCCAGATCAAAGGCCCTCTGTTTCAGAGTCTCGAAGTTATTCCGTAAGGCGACCGCCGTACCCAGTGCGGCTATATCCTTTTGTAAAATTGCATTGGCGATGTCCGTATCGCTGCGAATCAGTTCATAGATCCGTATTTCCTCACCAAAACCGGTGTTTGCGCAGTGTTGACAACCTTCGCCTTCAGAAAAGCTGCCGTTTACGGGAAGTCTGCCGGGGAAATTATTGTCTACCCAGCGCCGTTCAGGGTCAGTGAGTTTATGGACAACCCTGCAATGTTCGCAGACTGTACGCAAAGCCTGCTGCGTCAGTATGGCGCTCAGAGAACAGCTGAGTGCGAAGGAGTCGATACCCGAGGCCTGTAATTTCCGGACGCCTTCGAGTGCCGAACGGGCATCGATACTGCTCAACAGACTGACCGAATTCAGCGCTTCAATCAGCAGTTTGTTAAAAAGCACGCCGTTGCGGATGTTGTCCAGGCAAAGAACATCGGCCGCCTGCTCCAGAATATAGCGTGCGAATTCTTCCGTGTTGGCGGATGATTCCGGTAAACGGACCTGACTGATACGGGGCAGCGGGTACTGAATGCTTTTTTCAAGCGAAATGATTTTGCGCGATGGCGCGTTCAAATCCTGCAGGATTGCATACAAGCTGAGTTTTTTATGGCTGCCGGCGGGACCGGTGATGAGTATCAGGCCCGGGCCGCCGCGGATGATGTCGCGAAGCTGTTTGAGCGTGAACCTAGGGATATCAAGCTCATCGAGCGTGGGTGCAAAGCGCAGTTTCTTTCGCAGTTTAATGGTCAGCATCTGGCCTGAGTCGCCGGGAAGCGGGAATATTCGGATATCGTATTCTTGTCTTTCGATGCGGACCGAGAGGTTTATTTCCGCTGGCAGCCCTTTATCCGGTACGGCTTGTCCGGTTAATTGTGTAATGGCCGAGCTGGCATGAAAAGGCTGTTCACCGTTTTCTATCCGCTCTTCCAGAAGCGCGCCGGGTATGCGAAAACGCAATCGTGTGACAGTCTCTTCAGGCTCGATATAGACGCAGTAGGCGGACTTTTGATGTGCTAGAAGCAAGGCGGTTTGGAGGAGGGTAAAGCTTGATTCCAAACAATCGTTGCCGTTGATCGCTGCTATCGTATTAAGATCCAGGCAGGTTGGGTTGCCGGCCGTGGTTGAGGTCCAGCTGGCCGTTGTTTGGCCGGCAAGCGGTGGGCGGCCGACCATCAATCCGAAACTATCAGAGTCCTGTGCTTTCACGACATATTCAGGTTGATAGAGCTGCCTCAACCTTGGTTTTCCCGAAGAGTCCTTAACTCAAGGATATATCGGCAAAAAATGGCGGCGGCTTAGGGTGTCAAAAATCTCTGTAACAGCCGGGTTCCGGATTCAGCGGATTTCTGGCGTCGAGTGGGTGAGAATCAGCAGGCTTTTCGGTCTGGCTCAGGTTGGGTGCGTTCCGGGATAGGGAATTCAGGGCTTCAAGCAGATTGATTAAAGGAAGGAAAACAGCTAAAAAACTCCCCGGCTTGAAGACTGCCGGGGGTAAAGGCTCCACACGCTAGTGAGTCGGTCTACAAACCGGAAATAACCGCTTCCGCTTTGCATGGGCAACCCGAGGTTGCCGAAAATGCTTCGTCAGACTTTGTTTTTGCTTGTCAGCCTGAACAAGTGATGGTCAAAGTATAGAGATGGCTGCTATCATTACAATTCAAATAAAATGATAAATTAATAAGTAAAAGCTTATGCATTTGACTCTACGTCAGTTAAAAGTTTTCGAAGAAGTCGCCAGACGCGGCAGTTACACCCGCGCGGCCGATGCCTTGCACCTATCCCAGCCGGCGGTGTCGATGCAAATCAAACAGTTGGAAAGTAATGCCGGCTTGCCCTTGTTTGAGCACATCGGCAAAAAAATATTTCTGACCGAGGCCGGGCAGGAGCTGTATAGCTATAGTCGCCAGGTGTCGCGATCGCTGGAGGATGTCGACGAAGTCTTCGAGCAGCTCAAGGGCATAAAGAAAGGCCGCCTCAACGTCACCACGGTCAGTACGGCCAGTTACTTCACGACCCGTATGCTGGCTGAATTTTCGCGTCGCTTCGAGGGTGTGGATATTTCGCTGGATGTGACCAATCGTCGCTCCCTGCTCAGGCAGCTGGAAAACAACGAGCCGGATCTGGTGATTATGGGAATGCCCAAGGATGAAGAGGAATCAAGCATCATTTCACAGGGCTTCATGGAGAACCCGCTGGTCATGATTGCACCTGTCGGGCATCCGCTGGCCAATGAAAAAAACATTCCCCTGCAGCGTTTTGCAGATGAAAGTTTCGTTGTCCGTGAGAAGGCGTCGGGTACTCGACATGCTATTGAGCAATATTTCGCAAAGCAGGATGTCCCTTTCAAGTTCAGTATGGAGCTGTCCGATAACGAAACCATAAAACAGGCGGTTGCTGAAGGCTTCAGCCTTGCTATTGTCTCGTTACACACGTTGGAGCTCGAGCTGATGGCGCGGCGAGTCTGCGTCCTCGATGTTGACGGGTTTCCAATAATTCGCAACTGGTATATCGCTCACCTCAAGGATAAGAGGTTAACGCCGGTGGCGTCTGCTTTTAAGGAGTTCGTACTGACCGAAGCAAAGCGGTTTATTCGGTTGCCAGAGACCGGAATACGAACCAGGGAATAACCGCTAGTACAGGGGAAATCTGTTGTGGCTCAACATAACCGGAAATACTCAAAAATCACCAGCACAAAAGTTTTGTCTTATGCGTTGCTCGCGGGCTCGGTAACGTTGGCTTTGGAGGCCGGCGCAACACCGGTCGGGATTTCACTTGGCGTCGGATCGCTTGGTCCCGGCGCATCGGTATCCTACAGTGCGCACCCGAAACTCAATGTCAGACTGGGCGTTAATCGTTTTGATCAGGATTTTGACCTGGAAGTCGAGGAGATCGATTATCAGGGTGAGGTACAACTGAAAACCGTCACTGCGATGCTCGATTGGCACCCCTGGGCGAGTGGCTTCCGGTTTTCAGCAGGGCTGGTCAGAAATGCCAACCAAATTACCGGCAGTGCAAAACCCGCTAACGGCAGCATCGAATTTAACGGCCAGACAATCGATCTTGCCGATGCGGGCAGAGTTGATGCCGAAGTTGATTTCAACCCGACGGTACCGTATTTAGGGCTCGGCTGGGGTAACGCCGCCAAAGGCGGGGGCTTGAGTTTTTTCACTGATCTGGGTGTCATGTTTCAGGGGCGGCCGAATGTGGACATCACTGTAGAGCACCTCGCGGAGGCGGGGTTGGATCAGAGTGATGTGGATGCCGAGATAGAGAATATGAAGGATGAAGTCGAAAGCTATGGCGGCTTGTACCCGGTAGTTACCATCGGTATAGCCTACAACCTCTGATCGAGACTGCCTGGATATCTCAACAACTTAAAGTGAGAGAATCCAGGCAACCAGCTTTTTGATATCGTTGTTTTTGACATGTGCGTTTGGTGGCATCGGTACCTGACCCCAGTTGCCGGCGCCGCCTGACCTTACCTTTGTGGCCAGGGTTGCCGCGGCGGATTTATCACCCTTGTATTTAACGGCAATATCCTTCAGCCCTGGGCCGATAATTTTTTTGTCGATTCCGTGACAGGCCAGGCATCCACTGGCGCGCGCCAAGGCCTCGTTGGCCTGTGCGAACGAGGCTGTAAAAAAGCTGAATATCGAGATCAAAAGTGCGATTTTCAGGTATTTCATGGTCAAGGTCTCCATCCCGAAGCAGCCTGTCTTTTCAATGTATAGTAACCGCAGGGGTAAAGCAAAACCGGTCCGCCGGAAGTTGTCCGAAGCGTATCGGCCTGGCAGGAAAAACGTCGTATCACCGTGCTGATTAACTGTGCCTCCAGGCGGCCGTTAACGCTACTATACGTAGCTGGGATTTCTGGATTATGAAAATAATAAGCCTCGTGCATCATAAACGGTTGCAATCCGGCATTGGCCGGGGAGTGCTGCTTATGGTTTTGCTGGGCGGATGTGGCCTGGCGATCGCCGCGGACAAGGCTAGCGGCAAGCAGCTTTATCACGGGCTGGGCTGTGTCGCCTGTCATGGTGACAGAGGCGGCAGCAAACTTAATGAATATCCGTCCCTGGCCGGGCGGTCAGCAACGTTCGTGGCCAGTGAACTGAATAAATACCGTAATGCCATCCGTAAGGACCCAACCATGAATGCGATGGCTGCCGGTTTGTCCGACAAGGACATAGAGGATATTGCTGCCTATATAAGCGGTAAATAGTTGGTGATTGAAGTGATTTTTTGCCTGCCGGTGCCGGTTGAGCAATCGCCGGACTTGCACGCCCTTGATTGTTTGGTTTAGAGTCAGCCCAAAAAATTCGAACAAAACGCTCCTCAACGACTAGACTATCGAATTTTCTACCTGACTTCGGGAGTCTTCCAATGGCCGATTTTCAGATCGCCCCATCCATTCTATCCGCTGATTTCGCCAGGCTGGGCGAGGAAGTGGACAACGTCCTGGCAGCCGGTGCCGATATCGTGCATTTTGATGTCATGGACAATCATTACGTGCCTAATCTGACCATAGGCCCACTGGTTTGTGAAGCCTTACGAAAGCACGGCGTGACAGCGCCGATCGATGTGCATTTGATGGTCAAGCCGGTCGATCGCATCGTGCCGGATTTTGCCGATGCCGGTGCTACGTATATTACCTTCCATCCCGAGGCGAGTGATCATATCGATCGCACCTTGCAATTGATTCGGGAAAAAGGCTGTAAATCCGGACTTGTATTTAATCCCGCAACACCCCTTGATTGCCTGCAATATGTCATGGATAAAGTCGACATGATTCTGCTGATGTCGGTCAATCCCGGCTTTGGCGGACAGAGTTTTATCCCTTCTGCGCTCACCAAGCTGCGTCAGGCGCGCAAACTGATCGACGAGAGCGGCCGGGATATCCGTCTGGAAATAGACGGCGGCGTGAAGGTCAACAATATACGGGAAATTGCCGAAGCGGGCGCCGATACCTTTGTTGCCGGTTCGGCGATCTTCAATGCAGGCAAAGAGAGCGATAGTCATCATTACGATAGCGTGATCGCTGAAATGCGCGCTGAACTTGGCAAAGTAAACGCCTGATGAAGTTAAAAAAGCCTAAACTCGTGCTGTTCGATCTGGACGGCACGATGGTCGACTCTGTGCCGGACTTGGCGTTTAGTCTGGATGCGACGCTCGAAAAACTCGGTTTGCCGGAAAGAGGTGTGGATGCAGCCCGGTGCTGGGTTGGTAACGGTATCGAACGTCTTGTCAAACGAGGCCTTACCAATCACATGACGGAAGAGCCGGACCCGGAATTGTTCAGTAAGGCGATCGCCATCTTTCGTGATGTCTATGCTGATAATGCAAGCCGTTTAAGTAGGGTTTATCCTGGTGTCGAGGAGGGCTTGCAGTATCTGCAGGCGCAGGGTATTCACCGCGCCTGCGTGACCAATAAGGCGGAGCGCTTTACCGGGCCTTTGCTCGAAGCCCTGGGGCTGGCGCCTTATCTGGAAATCGTCATCAGTGGGGACACGCTGCCGAAAAACAAGCCCGATCCCATGCCCTTGTTGCATGTCGCTAAGCATTTTGGCATCGCCTGTGCGGATTGCGTCATGGTCGGTGATTCCAGACACGATATCGCTGCGGCGCGGGCTGCCGGGTTTCAGGCAGTTGCCGTGCCCTATGGCTACAACCACGGTGATGATATCGCCGATGCCGGCCCGGATGTGATTATCCAATCGATTGCCGATCTCGCCGGTTTGTTCACCGAAGATCAGGCGTGCTGAGTCGCGCGCCTTTGCCAGGGATTGACCGGTACGGATTCCAGCTTGCGATAAACCGATACGAGCATATCCGCACTGACCTGCAGTGACTCTTTGGCGAGCAATTCTTCTCGCCGGGAAGTATTCGCCTTCCAAAAGTGCGGCGTCATACGTAAAAGACTGTTGATGGCTTCCGACGATTGCAGAACAATTCCAAAGGTGGATCGCTGTTCGCGAATTTTTTCAAAACAGTTTTTATCCGGCTGCTCGATGTCGCGCTGATGTAGATCGGGATAGAGCTGCTCACGCAGTTGTAATAGATGGTTTTGAGCGGGCGTGACACGTATAAGCAGGCCATCGGTTTTCAGGATGCGATGGATTTCCTCATCACTGGCCGGCGCGAAAACCTGTAAAACGCAGTCCAGGCTTTGTGCCGGCAGCGGAATGGAAAATGCCGAGGCAATAGCGAAAGTTGCGTTTTTTACAGATTTGGCGGCGTTGAGTATGGCCGGGCGGGAAATATCAAGTCCGGCGAATTCCACGTTTTCCAGTTTGTCGGCAGGCAATGTTTCTTGCAATGCTTGTATGTACCAGCCTTCACCGCAGCCGCAATCGAGTAGCCGGTATTTTCCGTCGTCTGATGCCGCAGGCAGCCATGCCTGCAGAAGATCTGAAATGTTTTCTATCAGCGGTTGATAGTGGCCTTGTTGCAGAAATTTCCGGCGGGCCTCGACGGCTTGCTGATCGTCGCCGGGCTGGCGGCTTTTTTTCTGCTGGGCAAGTAACAGGTTGACATAGCCTTGCCGGGCGATATCGAAGCTATGGGCGTTGGCGCAAAGCCAGACTTTATCGTCTCGATGAAGTATCAGCCCGCAGACCGGGCAGCACCAGTTGATCCCGGTAGCAGGCGAGGACTTGTCCAACTCCGGGATTACAGATCGATCACGCACTCCAGATTGGGGCCGGGACTGAAGCATTTACTGCCGGGCGGGCACGGTTCGCCTTTTTTCAGTGCTCTGGAGCCGGCCGGGCAGGTCAGGCCGCGGGGGCCGGTGCACCAGCTGCCGTCGGTCAGGGGGTAGCAGGCGGCATCGTCCTGCAGACACTGGGCCTGACTGGCCACCCGCTTATCTCCAGGCTTGCATTCGTTGACCTTGCCGACGGCGGCGCGGGATTGTGCGCCGTCCTCTGAGAAACCGCTGTTACCGCCAGCGCAAGCGCTGAGCAGTAGTGCCGTCAGGAGTACGAAAAACAACGATTTCAAATTGTGTCCGTGCATGGGTTTTCCGGTTATGTGGTTGTTTTATAGGGCAAAGACTAGCAGCTTTGTCCCGGGATTGGCAACTGGCCGGCAGCACAGGCGCGGTTACTCCATGGTGATAAACTGTTCGTGATTACCACGGAGCGTCAACCGTCCGGCCGGCGGAATTCCCGGCTACTTGAAGTAAACCGGTGTGACTTCGCCCGAGCTGATTTTTCCCCGCCACAAGGCAGGGCCTGTCTGATGGACAGACTCCCCGCGACTGTCGACGGCCACCGTGACCGGCATTTCCTTGACCTCGAATTCGTGGATCGCTTCCATGCCGAGTTCCGGAAATGCCACCACCCGCGAGGCGGAAATCGCTTTGGATACCAGATAGGCCGCGCCGCCGACCGCCATCAGATAAACGGATTTGTGCTTGCGAATCGCCTCGATCGCTGCCGGGCCACGTTCGGCCTTGCCGATCATGCCGAGCAGGCCGGTTTTTTCCAGCATCATGTCGGTGAACTTGTCCATCCGGGTGGCGGTCGTCGGGCCGGCCGGGCCGACCACTTCATCACGCACCGGGTCGACCGGGCCGACGTAGTAGATGAAGCGGCCGCTCAGATCAACGCCGTCCGGCAGCGGCTCGCCGTTTTCAATCAGGGACTGGATGCGTTTATGCGCGGCGTCGCGGCCGGTCAGCATTTTTCCGGACAATAACAGGGTTTCGCCCGGTTGCCAGCTCTGGACATCTTCCGCAGTCACCGAGTTCAGATCGACATGACGGGCGCTGGGGCCGACATCCCAGGTGATTTCCGGCCAGTCGGCAAGGCTCGGCGGCGTTTGCAGGGCGGGGCCGCTGCCGTCGAGGGTGAAATGCGTGTGG
>JAGRHW010000090.1 GCA_020444765.1 Gammaproteobacteria bacterium
GACATCTTTTGGACCGATCACACCAACGATGTCCCCTGCCTCGACACTGTCGGTCTCCAGCTTCTCTCGAGCATCAGCCTGGATGTGCCACAATTGGCTGATGAGTTCCTTCTTCCCGGTGCGGGCATTGAGCACGCGGGAGCCACTCTTGAGCGTCCCGGAGTACACGCGCACAAAACAGAGGTCGGCATGCTTGTCGGCAACGATCTTGAAGATCAGCCCCGCGAACGGCTCATCAGGATCGGTCTTCCGTTCCTGTTCGAGCGTATCCTTTTTGCCCGGATTGGGATGTTCCCCATGCACTGGCGGCACATCGAGCGGGCTGGGAAGGTAGTTGACCACACCATCAAGAATCGGTTGCACGCCGCAATAATCGAGCGAGGAACCTGCGTAAGTCACCTGAAACTTCTGTGCGAGGGTGCCTTTACGCAGCGCGGCATGAATCAGTTCGAGCGGAACCTCGTCCCCTTCGAGGTATGCCAGCATGATCTGCTCGTCGAGATCGGCAACGGCGTCCATCAACTTGGATCGCCACTCCTGCGCGATCTCAACGCACTCCGCCGGAATCGGTTCCCGGCGGACATCGCGACCGAACGTTTCCTTGTCGTAATACAACGCTTCCTGGCTGAGCAGATCAATGATGCCAGCGAACTCATGCCCCGTCCCCATCGGGATGGTGAGCGGCACAGGGTTCGCGTGCAGACGCTTGCGCAGCTGCTCTAGGGTGCGGTTGAAGTCGGCCCCGATGCGGTCCATCTTGTTGATGAAACACATCCGTGGAACTTTGAAGTTGTCCGCCTGCCGCCAGACTGTTTCGCTCTGCGCTTCGACCCCTTCCACCGCGCTGAAGACCACCACAGCCCCGTCGAGCACGCGGAGACTGCGCTGAACTTCAGCGGTGAAGTCAACGTGACCAGGCGTATCGATGATGTTCATGCGGAACATCTGGCCGGGGTGCGTACCGTGCTCAGGACCCTTCCAGAACGTCGTCGTCGCAGCGGACGTAATCGTAATACCGCGCTCCTGCTCCTGTTCCATGAAGTCAGTGGTAGCGGCACCATCGTGAACCTCACCGAGCTTGTGGATCTTGCCGGTCAATTTCAGGATTCGTTCCGTGGTCGTCGTTTTACCAGCATCCACGTGCGCGAAGATACCGATGTTTCGATAGAGGGATAGATCATTCATGTTAATACTCGTGTGTATAGCACTCAGTTAGGCGTACATAAAAAGGGATGACGATCACCGTGACGCTGTGACTTGCCGTCGACGCTGCCGGAGGCTTGCCTCACCCGGCTTCAAAAAACCCGACATTTTAACCAAAAACAATGTTGAATAGGTGAAAAATTTAGGCTAGGGACAGATTTTTTGCAGAAAAAAATCCGAAATCGACGGCCTGGCGGATGACAAGTCGATAACCCGGAGAAATGTGCACGCAAGATACACCTTGATCAGAGAGCGGCGGGCATAGCGTCCCGGTCCGATTTACAACAAATCGATAGCGCAAAATCCGATGCCCGGAGCAACGGATTTTGCCAAGGATCAGGCAGACATTTCCTCGTCGTCGTCATCCCATTCATCATCGAGCTCATCATCGAGATCAACATCGACATCATCGTCAATCAGCTCTTTGCTTTTGGCAACCGGTCCGGCGGCTTCTGATTTGAGGTTCAGGATGTTACTGCGGCTGCTGTGTTCGCTGAGGAATTTTTTGCGGGTAGCCTTGAATTTCTTTTCGCACGCTTTGACCGCTTCGCTTCGTTCCTTATCGGTGAGCGGCCGCAGCTTCGGGTTCACGATCGACTCGACATATTCGACGATCTGATCGCGGTCCGCATTATATAAGTATATCCGGCCACTGAGATTCTCCGGAAGACTGTCATCACGGATAACCACCGTTTTGAATTTCGATGTTTCCAACATTCCATACCAGACAGAATCTGTAGACGCATTACTCATAGCCTGAAACCCCTCCTGCACCTGACATAGCGCAAACTGTCGTCAACAATTTGATCGAATTGTATTACTTTTTTTTCAAATGCCAAGACTTTTTTAATCCTGTATCTAATTGATTTTTAATAAAAAAATATTTTTTTAAACCAACTCTGGCTACAGCAGCCGGATTTTTCCGGAAATGCGCGCATGCCCGGTAAGCTACAGAGCCAAATCATTTCAGACCGCTACGGCAAATCAACTTGCGGCAAAGCCATCCGGATCACCGAAAAGTGATTCATTCAAACCGTTTTTGGACAATTCCGACAGAGCTGCCCGCCGGAAAAACGGAGAGAACAGGCATCCGTCAGATCCGGCCAGAGCATCTGCAAAAGACCGGCCAAAAAAGACAAGTGATGCCGGTATTGCGTTTTCACAAAAGAGTGATTGGGAAGCAGGCTTTTCAGAAACAGCCCGGGGCTACATCGGACAAAAACCACCGCACGGTTTATCTGGCAAACGCCGTAAGGCTCAGGCGCTTGGTGGTTCTAGCCGGCTGCTTGCAGATCCTCGCCTGCAGCCTCTTCAAGCAACCAGTCGATAAAGTGCTTAACCGCTCTGCGCCGGCCGGAGGACTCGGTGCGAATCACATGATAAGCGTGCTCAAGCGGCAACCTTAAATCAAATGGAATACACAACCGTTTCTCGGCTATATCCTTGCGAGCCAGGCGTTCCATGCTAAGCAGAACCCCTTGCCCGTCGATCGCCGCGCCCATCGCCATCAACACATGATTGAAATGCAAACCGCGTTTGTGGTTGACACCCTTGACGCCATAGTGCGCCAGCCAGTTGGCCCAGCTTGGTCTGCCCCGATAATCCGTATCATCATGCAGCAGGGTATGAAATCTGAGATCCGCAGGCCGTCGCAGTGGATGCTCGCCCTGTTCCACCAGCGCCGGGCTGCACAAGGGAACCGCCTCGACATCCAGCAACCGATCCACCCGGTATCCGGGGTAGTTCCCGGAGCCGAAACGAATCACCACGTCAACATCATGGCCACGCGACAGACGGTCGATCGCATCCATGCCGCTCGATGCACCCAGCAGTTTTACATCGCTCATGACCTTGAGGTCGATCTCCGGAAACTGGCTGGAAAACCGATGCAGGCGGGGAATTAGCCATTTGCTGGCAAACGATGGCGCCGTCCAGATACTGACGGTTTCCACATCGACATGCGAACGCATCAAATGCACCGCCTCGGATAGACAGTTGAATCCTTCCCTGAGTTTGCCCAGCGATTGTTCGGCGGCCTCGGTCAGTGCGATCGAGCGATTGTGCCTTTCGAACAGGCTGAAACCCAGATAATCCTCCAGGCCACGGATCTGGTGACTGATGGCCGCTTTGGTGACATTCAGTTCATCTGCAGCCTTGCTGAAACTCAGATGGCGGGCAGCCGCCTCGAAGGCGCGCAAGGCATTGAGCGGAGGTAATTGTCGGGGCATAGCGGTCGGTTTAGCTTTTCTAAACGGATGGATGATTATAACGCGCTTGCTGCAATGCACAAACACCACTAGGTTCCGTATCGAAACTCACATCAATTCCCATTGCGACCAATTACGCAACCGGAGGCATACGAATGAAAAGCAAGCTGACTGTCAGCGAAAGGCTGATGAACTTATTTGAACTGATGGGCCGGGCCCGGGTAAGACAGGAACTGTTAAAAATGAACCCGAGACTGCTGGTAGATCTCGGCTACTCCCTGCCCTTGCTGAAATCAGGCGTCAGCGCCTGGCCCTGGCGTGCAGAGGACGACTACCTGCAACCACCGCTCAGTTTCGATAACCGACCACAGGCACAGACCCTGGCTCAACCCGCGCCTCTGCCCCGGGTGGCCTGAAAAAACCACAGACAATGCAAAATGCCGGTTACGTGCTGATCCTCAACGTAACCGGCAATCTGCCGGTCAGGCGGACAGCTTTTGCCGGACCGTGGCGAGTTTTACGCAAACCACAAACACCTCCATCGCCGCATTGATGTCGTCGAGCGAGGGAAACGAAGGCGCCAGTCTGATATTGCTGTCCTGCTCGTCCTTGCCGTAAGGATAAGTTGCACCGGCCGGTGTCAGTACCACACCGGCGTCACTGGCCAGCTTGACGATGGTTTGCGCCAGCCCCGGACGGCTTTCGAAAGAGACAAAATAGCCGCCGTAGGGATGGGTCCAGCTTGCAATATCGGTTTCGGCAAAGGCATCCTGCAGATGCTCCAGCACAGCGGAAAACCGCGGTCTCAACAGACTCGCGTGCTGTGCCATGTGTCGCATCAACGTTTCTTTGTCGGCAATCAGGCGCAAGTGGCGCAACTGGTTGACCTTGTCCGGTCCGATCGTCGCGATCGCCAGGTGCTTCTTGAATTTCTTCAGATTGGCCGGTGACGATGCCATAAATGAAACCCCGGCCCCGGCGAAAGTCACCTTGGACGTCGAGGTGAACTGATAAACGCTGTCCAGGGTACCGTGCTCGACGCACCGTTCGCGAATCGAAGCCAGGCTCTGCGGTTTGTCGAGATCATGCACCGCGTAGGCGTTATCCCAGATGATCCGGAAATTGTCCGCCGCAATCCTGCCAAGTTGCGCCATGCGGTCCACGGTTTCTGCGCTGTAGATGCAGCCGGTCGGGTTGGAGTATTTCGGCACACACCAGATACCCTTGATCGACGAATCTTCAGCGACCAGTTTTTCGACGAGATCCATATCCGGCCCGCTATCGGTCATCGGCACATTGACCATCTCGATACCGAGTTCCTCGGTAATCGCAAAATGCCGGTCATAGCCCGGCACCGGGCATAAAAACCGAACCTTGTCTTCATGGCGCCAGGCCTTGCCCTGGTCACCAACCCCGAATAGCCAGGCAAACAGGATGGTCTGGTACATCAAGGTCAGACTGCTGTTACCGCCGACCAGCACTTCCTCGGGTGGCACATCCAAAACGCTGCCGCCAAACGCCTTCATATCAGGCAGACCATCGAGCCCGCCGTAGTTACGCACATCGGTGCCATCCGGTGCTTTGAAGTCGCCGCCGAGATCGCCGTCCAGTGCGTTGGCAAGATCCAGCTGCTCCGCTGACGGCTTGCCGCGCGTCAGATCCAGCTTGAGACCCTGCGCCTTGATTTGTTCATACTGATGTTCGAGTTCCTGCAACCATTGCTGAAGCTGCTCATCGCTCGCGGTATCAATGTGCACCGGCTTTCTCCGTAAAAAAGTGCATGAATACTCCAAATACCCGTGAAACACAATCCCCTGAACCGCAGCCTGGAGGATTTTCCGTCGGCCCCACAGACCATGCAAAACCCGTCTCGTGATGGCTCGATACGTGCATCGTTTGTGTCCGACCGGTAATAACAACAATAAATGCCGACATGATATTCAACTTTAAAAAGCGGCGACAGGAACGACAGTGGCAGGCATACCCAATATAACAAGCAACCAACTGGCCCTTGCCGGTCAGCACAAACACAGCATCGAGGCGGTACTCAAACAGCTGGACAGTGTCATCATCGGCAAACCCGAACAAATTCGACTGGCCCTCGCCTGCCTGCTGGCGCGTGGCCATCTGTTGATCGAAGACATGCCCGGCGTCGGCAAAACCACCCTGGCCCATACCCTGGCGGCGACACTCGGACTGCCCTGGAAACGCGTACAGTTCACCAGTGATCTGCTACCCGCCGATATTATCGGCGTATCGATCTTCAACCGCGCGGAAAACCGTTTCGAATTTCATGAAGGGCCGGTCTTCAGTTCGGTCCTGCTGGCCGATGAAGTCAACCGTGCGCCACCGAAAGCACAAAGCGCTCTGCTCGAGGCCATGGAAGAACGCCAGATCAGTGTCGACGGGGAAACCCACAGCCTGCCCGATCCGTTTTTTGTCATCGCCACCCTGAATCCGGCCGACCGACTTGGCGCCTATTCCTTACCGGAATCGCAACTCGACCGCTTTCTGGTCGGTATCGCACTCGGCTACCCCGACCCGGAAGCCGAGCGTGAGCTGCTGAGCGGCGGTGACCGTCGCGATCACATCGAACACCTGCAACCGTTGTGCGACTGCCGCAGCCTGAAAAACTGGCAGAACGAAGCAAAGAAAATCCATGTCGCCGAACCGCTGCTGGATTACGTACAGGCGCTGCTGCTGGCGACCCGTAACGACAGCAATATCATCCTGACCGGCCTCAGCCCGCGAGCCGGTCTGAATCTGCTGGCCCTGGCCCGCGCCTGGGCCTGGATGCAAGGTCGGGAGATGGTGCTGCCGGAGGACGTTCAGGCGGTTTTCCCCTCGGTCGCCGGCCATCGGCTGACCGGCTCGGTTCGCGAAGGGGCGAAGATTGCGCAGAATATCCTCGACGTGGTTCCCGTCAGCAAAGTCTGAGCGCGACGATGTTCGGCAGGCCTGACGCCCAGACCGCGCCCAACCCGGGCGCCCGAATCAGCCAGCGGTTTCTGCGCCGCAGCGCACTGGATCGGACCCCGCTCGCCATTACCCACGAACGTATTTACATCCTGCCGAGCAAACGCGGCTGGGTTTTTATTTTCTCCCTGCTGATCATGTTGATCGCCTCGATGAATTACGCGATCAATCTCGGTTTCGCCCTGTGTTTTCTATTGACAGGCATGCTCGCTTCCTCGCTGCTGGCGACTTACCGCAATCTCGCCGGACTGACCCTTGAACAGATCAGCACAACACCGGTGCATGCAGGCGCAAAACTGGCGTTCCGGCTGAGCTTCCGCAATCCGCATAACCGCGAACGCCCCGGTATCAAAGTCAGCACCGACAGCGGACACTCGGACAATATCAACCTGCCTCCTGAAGACCGCACCATCGCCGCGCTCGACATCCCGACCCAGCAACGCGGCTGGCAGGCCCTCGGTCGGATCACCCTGTCGACGGACTATCCGCTCGGACTCTGGTATAGCTGGAGTTATCTGCACACACCCTGCCGGGGCCTGGTTTATCCCGCCCCCGAAGCGGACGCGCCGCCTTTGCCCGGTGGTCATCTGGGCGATAGCGGCGACAACGAGCGCTCGCGTCGCCGCGGCGATGAGGAATACGCCGGTCTGAGAAAATACCAGCCGGGAGACCCGATCGCACATATCGCCTGGAAAGCCGCCGCGCGTGATCAGGGCTGGTACAGCAAGGAATTCGAGCAGGAACCGACCAGTCTGAAACGGCATTTCGCGCTGGACGACACCCGCGAACTGGCAACGCTCGACGCACGTTTGTCGCGCCTGACAGCCTGGGTGTTGCGCGCCGAACACGATGGCACGGCGTACTCCCTGTCGCTGCCGACGTACCGGTCGCCATCATCGCTCGGCCCCACACACCGCGACACGCTGCTTGAACAGCTGGCGCTATTCGGACTCGCCGATGAACACTAGCGGCACATTGATCAGCCGCAACGGCATTTTCTGGCTGGCCTGCATGCTGGTGCTGACGCAGTTGCCGCACGTTTTGCATTTGCCGGTCTGGGTCAGTATCGCAGGCATCGGCCTGATCGTTGGCAAAGCGAGCTACACCCGGGAATTCTCGCGCTATTTTCCGTCATGGTTTCTGGTCGTGCTGGCCCTGGCCGCAGCTTTTGGCGTTCGCCTGCATTTTGGTTATTTTCTCGGCCGCGATCCCTGTGTTGCATTTTTGTTTCTACTGGTAGCGCTCAAGTTTGCCGAAACCCGTCAGCGACGTGACGTCACGCTGCTGATCTGCCTGTCCGGTTTTTTGCTGTTTACCCAGTATTTTTATTCCCAGACATTACTGGCCGCACTGGTTTCCCTGCCGGCGGTTTTCGCCATGGGTGGCTGTCTTTTCGTCTTGCGCGACTACAGCCATAATCCCGGCGTCAAACCGGTGCTCAAACTGATCGGCAAACTGCTCCTGCAAGGCGTGCCGATCGCCGCGGCCCTGTTCGTCCTGTTTCCGCGGCTCTCCAGCCCCTTGTGGAGCCTGCCGCAGGACGCGCGCAGCAGCAGCGGCCTGTCCAACAGCATGGCGCCCGGCAGCATCAGCGAATTGTCGCTGTCGGACGCAGTGGCTTTCCGGGTCGAATTCGACGACGAGGTACCGGCCAAACAGGACCTCTACTGGCGTGGTCCGGTCTTCAGTGTGTTCAACGGTCGTGAATGGTTTCCCGCGCCACAAACCGACACCATCGAGCCGGTCGTGATGGACAAGCCGCTGACAAGCTACACCGTAACACTTGAACCTCACCACAACCGCTGGCTGTTCGCACTCGATATGGCCGCCAGTCTGCCGATCGATACGGCACATGCCGAAGCGCTCGCGGAACCGATTGCCAGACTCGACAACGAAGGCCGGTTGATCGCCAACAAACCGGTCGACAGCGCCATTCGTTATCGGCAATCCTCCTATATCAGCAACAGCTTTGCGGAGTTCGGTCCCGGCCTGATGTTCAATTCCAAAACCGCGGGTGGCAACCTGCAGAGCCAGCGTTTCGCCCAGCAATTGCGCAGCCGCTACCATGACGACAACGCGCTGATTCAGGCTGTCTTGCAGTGGTTCAATAGCCAGCCTTTTTATTACACCCTGACACCGTCCCTGCTCGGTAACGATCCGGTCGACGAGTTTCTGTTCAAGACCCGCGAGGGTTTTTGCGAACACTACGCCAGCGCTTTTGCTTATCTGTTGCGCGCCGCCGCCATTCCGGCCCGCGTGGTGACCGGCTACCAGGGCGGTGAAATGAACGAGGATTATCTGATCGTTCGCCAGTCCGATGCGCACGCCTGGACAGAAGCCTGGGTCGACGGTGCCTGGCGACGTTACGACCCGACCGCCGCGGTCGCGCCCTCGCGGGTTTTGAACGGCATGGCGTCGGCGCTCGGCGATAATGAGCCGGTGCCTTTCTTCGCCCGTACCGATAAAGGCTGGTTGAAAAAAATACGCCTCGGCTGGGACGCGCTGAATCACCGCTGGCGCAAGCATGTGGTCGATTTCAGTCTCGACCGACAGCTGGAGTTTTTCCGGAAAATCGGCATGCCCCAACCCCAGCCCTGGCAGATCATGACAGCCATGCTGCTGGTCGGCGCGATCTGGGCTCTGATGATTCTGAAGCTGCATCTGCGTTTTGGCTCCAGCCTGAGCGACGCGGAACGCCTGTGGTGCCGGTTTCTGGAAAAAATACAAGCTGCCGGTCTGCCGCAGGACAATACCCTCGGCCCGCTGACCATTTGCGAAAAGGCCAGCAAACGATGGCCGCAACAGGCGGAGCAGTTCCGCGAAGTGACCGATTTGTTTATCCGGCTGCATTTTTCCCCTGCCGGAGACGATCAGGAACAACGCAAAATGCTGTTGTCCAGACTCAGGCATTCACTGCGCCACATCCCACCGTTGCGTCAACTCAGAGCCAGCTGACTCAGGTTACCGGCAAGCGATCGGCGTTGAGGAAAGTCAATGCCGGAGTAATCCGCGCAAGGCATGATAAAATCCTGTTTCCGATAAACGACGACCGGGTCGGACATGCCGCAAAGTGACTACGAAAAATCCCGCGCGCTGATCGATGCGCTTTGTGCCGCCGGCGGTTTCGGACCGCCGGACTCACTGGAACGCATCGAAACACATATTTCCTGGGTGATTCTCGGCGGAAACTTCGCCTGGAAAATAAAAAAACCCGTGGATTTCGGTTTTCTGGATTTTTCCACGCTGGAAAAGCGTCACCACTTTTGCCAGGAGGAGCTGCGCCTCAACCAGCGCTTTGCTGAAAACCTTTATCTCCGTGTCGACACGATCAATCCCGGCCCGCAATTGAATGGCGACGGTCCAGCACTGGAATACGCGGTAAAAATGCGTCGCTTCGACAACCGCGGCCGACTGGATCATGTGCTGGCCGGCGGGCATTTTTCCGCAACGCTGGTCGAGCAACTGGCCAAAGCCGTCGCCGATTTTCACCAGTCAACGGCGGTCGCCGATACAAGCCTGGACTTTGCCACGCCGCGTGACATCAGTCACTGGTTCGAGGAAAATTTCGAACACATCAAGCCGCTGCTGTCATCGCCCGGGCAACTCGGGCAAATCAAAAAAATACAGGCCTGGGGAAAAGAACAGCTACGCGCACTGACGCCGCTGATGGACTCACGCCGCCAAAGCGGTTTTGTTCGCGAATGTCACGGCGACCTGCACCTTGGCAATATCGTTCTGATCGACGATACGGTGACGCTGTTCGACTGTATCGAATTCAACCCGCAATTGCGCTGGATCGATGTGATCAGCGAAATCGCTTTTCTGGTGATGGACCTTTTGCATCGGGGCGAGGACGCGTTCGCGTTTTTGTTTCTCAACCGCTATCTGCAAAGAACGGGCGATTATGACGGGCTTGCATTACTCTAATATTATCTGGTTTACCGCGCGCTGGTACGCGCCAAGGTCGCCATTTTACGGCTGAATCAATGCGATGACTCACAAAAGCCCGCGATCCTTGACGAGTACCAAGCAGTACGCCGATCTGGCCGACCGCTTTACCCGGCCGTTCAAACCGGCGCTGTTCATCACCCACGGGCTTTCCGGTTCCGGTAAATCCACTTATGCCGGCACACTCGCCAGGCACTTCGGTCTGCTGCATGTCCGCTCCGATATCGAACGCAAGCGTCTGGCCGGACTCGCGGAAAACGACCGCAGCGGCTCGGGCCTTGGCAAGGGCATCTACAACCCCCGGGCCAGCGAAAAAACCTATGAAGAACTCGCCCGGATCGCACAAAACGTTCTGTCTGCCGGCTTTTCAGTCATTATCGATGCAACGTTTTTGAAAAAAAATCAACGTGAGCCGTTCCGGACCATTGCCGGTGAAAACGCCGCGGATTTTTTTATTCTGGCTCTCGACGCACCGCACGAGGTGCTGGCGCAGCGGATTCAGAACAGGGCGATGGCCGGCAATGATGCCTCGGAGGCGGACCTTGATGTTCTGAACCGGCAGGTTCAAGGTGCTGAAGCACTGACGCCGGAGGAGTTGCCGGCCCGAATCAGCATAGACACCCAGCAAACAGAAGCGAACGCGGAAGACTTTTTCCGCTTGTTTGCCGGCCGCCTGGAAAAATTCTGAGCGCCGCCGGAACGGAAATACAAAAATATCCGTTAGACGTTCGCTTTCAGTTCATAAGAAGTAAACTTGCGCACATTGATTACGCCGGTATCGAA
>JAGRHW010000091.1 GCA_020444765.1 Gammaproteobacteria bacterium
CCCAGACCTGGACTCTGTCCGGTGAAAATCTGCAGCAGCTTGCTCATGTAAACCCCGCCCGCGAACAGGGCGGGGCTTGAGATAACCTCTCAGGTAATGCTGAAGGTCGGTATTTTCTTGGCGCAGGCGACCCGCGGTGAAAAGGACGACAGGCTGTAAAAGCCCGGGTTGACGACGATCTGCGAATTGAAATCCGATATGACGTTGATGGCGAATTTCTCTGCCCAGTGCGGCAGCACGCCGAATTGCATGTAACGCGCGAAGAGCAGGTTCAGATCTTCTTCAGGGGCATAGGCGCCATGCCAGTTGAAATAGGCTTGCTCAAGTACCTGGTATTCTCCGGTTTGTAAAATTTCCGCTGCTTTTACAAAGTGTTCCATATCAGAAGTCCCCTTGTTTGAGTGTTTCTTCTTTACTTTATCCGAGCTGTCAAGAGCATCGGAAAAGCGGGATACGCAAGAAGTATGTCAATTCTATCGGCGTCGATTCCCGCTGATGTAGAGTCTTACTGTTTTAGAGCATGTAACACAGGAAATAATTCACACTATTCTTGCCACAGCTTAGCACTTCATAACGTGATATGGTTCTCGAAAACGCAAGCCGATTTGATTCAGTACAGGTTCAGACCGCCCCGGTAAGCTGTCTCTCACAGTCACAAACAGACTAGTGAGGAGAGTTCCATGCAATATCGACTGAAATCCATAAGCCTTATCGTTACCTTGTTGTTACTCGGTTCGACCGCCGTTCAGGCCGATACCCAGGGCAAAAGGTCTGGCGAATACGACAAAAATCATCGACAGGTACAGCAATGGCGAGGCGATGATAATAAGCGCCACTTTCGACGTCCGCAGCCGGACAGGCCGAATCATCAGGCCCATCGCCATGATCATCGGCCCGTCAACAAGGGGCACCGCTCATCGCGCTGGCCGGTCCGTCATCTCCGACCCCATCGGTATATGAGACCGATACCGGTTCGTCATTATGGTTCGCGCGATTGCCTCAGCTGTCACAGGGAGCATGAACTATATTATCGAAGATGAAACCAACTTCGTGAACACATGTAAATTATGCGCAGCGTACAAACGCTGGGGCGGCCGACCTGGTGATTTCCAGGTCGCGCGCCCCCAGATTGTTTGATACGCAGAGACGTTTATTGCGAGCAGGAAATCATGTTTTTCAAATCACTGATTCGATCAAGACACAAATGGCCCCGTGCCGGTTTACTGATACTGGCGAGCGGTTTTTTGACGGCTTGCAGTACGGTACCGCGGGAAATTGACGACGCCCCCGAGAAGAGTCCGTCAATCGCGGCAGTTCAGGATAATCCGATGGCTTTCGCGGGTGACCGGGTGCGCTGGGGCGGCAGTATCGTCGAAACTGTCAACAAGGACGGCGAGACCCAGATTCAACTGGTCTCCCGGCCGCTGCAAAGCAATGCGCGTCCGGTGCAAAGTGATCGTACCGATGGGCGTTTTATCGCCAAGATCAGCGGTTTCCTGGACCCGGAGATTTACGCAACCGACCGTGTGCTGACCGTGGTCGGTATCATCGACGGCCTGGAGCTGAAAAAAATCGGTGATCTCGAATACCTGTTTCCGGTTGTCAAGGTCGAATCACATTACCTGTGGCAGGAAATCAAGGAGCCGGATTATCCGTACTATTATTACGATCCGTGGTATCCCTGGCCGTATCCGTACTACCGGCCTTATTATCGCGGTTATTACTCCCCGTTCTGGGACGATTATCCGCCGCACAGGCCTTATCACAGGTATTGATGCATGAAACGTTTAGGGTTGTTGTTTTCGGGGCTGGCATTGCTCTCGGCATGCGCAGCCAATCCGCCGGTGCTGGATACTGATAATGCAAATATGGACCTGACGCCGCTGGAGGCGGGCAAAGACATTGCCGCGGCGGGGCAGTCGCCTCTGGTCTGGGGCGGGGTGGTCGTCAGTGCGACCAACCTGGAAAAACAAACCCAGCTTGAAATCCTTTCCTATCCACTGAACCGGTATTTACGACCGGATACCAATCGCACACCGACCGGGCGGTTTCTGATCCGTCATGAAGGTTATCTGGAAACCATCGATTACGCGCCGGGTCGCAAAGTGACGGCGGTCGGCAGCGTAAAAAATCTGCAAAACCAGAAGGTCGGTGAAGCCAGTTACGATTTTCCGGTTATGCAGGACCAGCAGCTGCATCTGTGGACCGAACAGGATGAAATAGCCCAGCCGCGTTTCAATTTCGGCTTCGGTGTGGTGCTGACCAATTAGTTGGATAGAGCGGGGAGCCGGCCCGGACTTTCAGGCGCCGTCCGCGGCCTTGCCGGATTCGACCGATAAGGGAGCGTTTGAACCGGCCTCAATTCGCCGGTTTTTTCATTGCTTTCTATAGGTTTGCAAGCGTGTCGTAAGTCTTCGGTTTTCTTTGCAAGCCATGATTACCGGGAGTACACTGATCGCGAAAGTCGGTTGACAGCTGTCCCGCGGTACGGATTTTCGTGGTATGCAAGTTGCTGACGATTTTTTCTCCTAAACTTCTTCTGGAACAACAGCGACGCGCGACGGGATGGCATCGATAAACTATTTCCACTGGCTTTTGATGATCGCGGCTCTTGCAGGCCCGTGGTCAGTCTTTGCCATGGAATGCGAATGGCCGGACAGAAATGCTCTGGCTTCTGTTTTGCCGGTCGCCACCGATGACGGCAGTTATGCCAGCGGCGTCGTGATCGCGCCGAATCGCGTTCTGACAGCTGCTCATGCGGTTGGCGATGCGGAACATGCTTTTGTGCGCATCGATCATGATTTCATCCCCGCCGAGGTCATTTCGGTCGATATCGACAAGGACCTTGCGGTAATGATCGTCGATACCGGCGATATTAATCCCATTCGTCTTGCGCCGCGCGAACCCTACGTCAATGAACCGGTTTGGGCGATCGGCTTTCCGCATGCGCTGTCCAGAAAAACCTCGGCCGGCAATTTCCAGGACAAGCTGGATGGCGCGCTGCATACCAGCGCCTCGATCGATGCCGGCGAATCGGGCGGCGGCCTGATCAGCTGTTACCGGGGTGATTTTGTCCTGGCCGGCATGTTACGCGGCTACGGCGCCTACCTGCAGGGCGACAGCTATGTGCGTATCGAAAATCACTCCGTCTCGGTGGCGGCCAGTGATATCCAGCAGTTCATCCCCTGGTCGGCGCAATAAGCGTTTTTATATCCTTCGCGGCTGTCAGGCGTTTCCATCAAAGCGAATCCGCCGGCATGACCATCACCACTGGCGATTTCTGACATACTCTTCACCTCCGGATCGATCCTCCCGGGTCGATAGTCGACACTGCATGTCGGTTCTGATGATGTGGAACAGGCCATGCAATGTTACACAGAGCGCTCGAACGGGCTCCCGGGAGCGCATGTTGTGAGGTGATCAGAGGTAGCTATGTCAATCAGCATTCTTGATCTGTTTAAAATCGGCATAGGTCCGTCCAGCTCGCATACGGTCGGGCCGATGAAGGCCGCCCGACTGTTCGCCATGCGCCTGTATGAACAGAACAAACTGGAAGCGACCACGGGTATCCGTGTCGAGTTGTTCGGTTCGCTGGGTGCGACCGGCAAAGGGCATGGCAGCGACAAGGCCGTTATGCTGGGCCTGGAAGGCGAGGAGCCCGAGACGATCGATACCGATGAGATCGAAGGCCGGCTGCAGGCGATCCGCTCAGCCGGCGCGCTGAACCTGTTGGGGCTGAAGCGCATCCGCTTCGACGAATCGCAGGATTTGCTGATGCACAAACGCAAATCCCTGCCTTTGCATCCCAATGCGATGAAATTCTCCGCTATCGGTACCGACGGCAAGCTTGCGTATACGCGGATTTATTATTCGGTTGGCGGCGGTTTTGTGCTGGACGAAAGCGAGGCCACCAGGCCGAAAATCGTCGGCTCCGAGATCAAGCTGACATACCCTTTTGACAGCGGCGATCAATTGTTGGCCCTGTGCGCCGAACATGGCCTGCGGATCGACGAAATCATGCTGGCGAACGAACTGGCCTGGCGGCCGGAACGGGAAACCCGCGAAGCCTTGCTGGCTATTTGGCGGGTGATGCAGGCGTGTGTCAAAAAAGGTTGTCATGAGTCCGGTATCCTGCCGGGCGGCATGAAGGTGCGGCGGCGTGCCGCGGCGCTTTACCAGGACCTGATTCAAAGCAGCGAAGCGTCGTTGTGCGACCCTTTGTCGGCGATGGACTGGGTCGATCTTTATGCCCTGGCGGTCAATGAGGAAAACGCCGCGGGCGGGCGTATCGTAACGGCGCCGACCAATGGCGCGGCAGGCATCATTCCGGCGGTGTTGCATTACTATGCGCGATTCAGCCGCCATGCCGACGACGAAGGCGTTATCCGTTTTTTGCTGACGGCCGGGGCGATCGGCGTGCTGTACAAGAAAAACGCTTCGATTTCCGGCGCCGAGGTCGGTTGTCAGGGCGAAGTTGGTTCGGCCTGCTCAATGGCGGCCGGCGGGCTGGCGGCAGTCATGGGCGGCTCGCCGGATCAAGTCGAAAATGCCGCGGAAATCGGCATGGAACACAACCTCGGGCTGACCTGCGACCCGGTCGGCGGTCTGGTGCAGGTTCCCTGTATCGAGCGCAATGCAATGGCCGCGGTCAAGGCGATCAACGCCGCGCGCATCGCGCTGAAAGGCGACGGCAAGCACTTCGTGTCGCTGGACCGGGTGATCAAGACCATGCGCGACACCGGCGCCGATATGAAGACCAAATACAAGGAAACCGCGCGTGGCGGGCTTGCGGTCAACGTGATCGAGGTGCCGGTTAACTTTCCGGAATGCTAGAGGCTGTCGTCAGACACAACAGCGGCAAGCAAACGCCTGACGACAGTCTCAATTATCCTTGTCACGGCTGACCATGGCGTAAGCCGAGTGGTTATGAATGGACTCAAAATTTTCCACTTCGAGTATATAGCTTCTGATGCTGTCCTGATCGTCGAGCCGCTTGGTGATGTCGCGAATCAGATCCTCGACAAACTTCGGATTGTCGTAGGCCCGTTCGGTGACGAATTTTTCGTCGGTGCGCTTCAGTTGGCTGTACAGTTCAGAAGAGGCTTCCTTTTCGGCGATTTCGATCAAGTCTTCCCAGAACAGCTCTTTACCAGCGCCGAGCCGCGCATCGATAGTGATTTCCGAGCGCTGATTGTGCGCGCCGTAGTCCGAAATTTCCTTGGAGCAGGGGCACAGCGTGGTGACCGGCACGACGACCCGGACGTGGGTGTCGGGTTCGCGGCCACGGACGATATCGGAGCGCAGGGTGACCTGGTAGTCCACCATGCCGGTTTTGCCGCTGACCGGAGCGGTTTTGTTGATAAAGTAAGAGAAGGACATTTCGATGGTCCCTTCGCTACTGTCCAGGCGGCGGTTCATTTCCCGAAACAATTCGACGAAATTGGCCACGCTGTGGGCATCGTGATCGTGCTCGTTGAGCAGTTGCGCAAAGCGGGACATATGCGTGCCCTTGCGGTCTTCGGGCAGAAATACCGTCATGGAAAAGGTGGCGACGGTATGCTGCTTTTGGCCGCTGCGGTCGACCACGGTCACCGGGTGGCGGATGCGCCTTATGCCGACACGGTCGATCGCGACATGGCGGTGGTCGACGTAGGATTGCACGTCGGGAATAGTGTTCTTATCAATCTCGGACATCTGGAATCGCGGAAGAGTAGGAAGTTGACCGCTACTGTACTGTAGCTACGGAGGTTTCGCCAAGCGGTGAGGCAAGTGACGGCAGTTCGATTTTGGCAAAGCTCAGGATGGACGCGAGAATGCCGTCGGCATCCAGTCCGCATTCCGCGAGCAGCTGTTCCCGGCTGCCCTGATCCTGAAAATAATCGGGTATGCCCAATTGCTGCACCGGCAGCGAGCGCTGATTTTCACTCAGGCATTCGGTGACGGCACTGCCCGCGCCGCCCTGGATGGCATTTTCCTCGACCGTTACCAGCAATTGATGTGTGTCGGCGAGTTTGAGGATCAGCTCGTTGTCCAGCGGTTTTACAAAACGCATATTGACAACCGTGGCACCGATTTTTTCACCGACTTCTAGTGCCGGCTGAACCATCGAGCCAAATGCCAGGATTGCAATATCCTTGCCCTTGGTTCTGAGTTCAGCCTTGCCAATGGGCAGGGCTTGCATTTTTTTCTGAATCGTGACGCCGGGGCCGGTGCCTCGCGGGTAGCGCACGGAGGCCGGACCGTTATGTAAAAAGCCGGTGTAAAGCATTTGCCGGCATTCGTTTTCGTCGGCCGGTGCCATGATCAGCATATTCGGCAGGCAGCGCATGAATGAAAAATCAAAGCTGCCGGCGTGAGTCGGGCCGTCGGGGCCGACGAGTCCGGCGCGGTCGATAGCGAACAGTACCGGTAATTTTTGTAATACAACATCGTGAACCAGTTGATCATAAGCGCGTTGCAGAAACGTCGAATAGATCGCCACTACCGGTTTTTGTTTTTCACAGGCGAGGCCCGCCGCCAGGGTGACGGAATGTTGTTCGGCAATCCCGACATCCAGATAACGGTCGGGAAAACGCTCGCAAAATTCCACCATGCCCGAGCCTTCGCGCATAGCCGGCGTAATCCCGAACAAGCGTTCGTCCTGTTCCGCCATGTCGCACAGCCAGCGGCCGAAAACCTCTGTGTAGCTTGGGCCGGCCGGTTTGCTTTTGGCGAGTTTTTTGCCGGTATCGGGATTGAAAGGCGTGACTGCGTGCAGCGCCAGCGCATCCTCTTCGGCAAATTTATAGCCTTTGCCTTTTTGCGTCACGACGTGCAGCAGGATAGGGCCGTGCAAGTGCTGGAGATTCTGGAAAACCTTGACCAGTGTATCCAGGTCATGCCCGTCGACCGGGCCGAAATAGTTGAATCCCAGCTCTTCGAAGAGCGTGCCGGGCGCGACCATGCCCTTCATGTGCTCTTCGGTACGCCTGGCCAGCTCGGCCATCTGCGGCATATGGCTGAGTACTTTTTTGCCGCTCTCACGGGCATTTGAATACCAGCGTCCCGACAGAATGCGGGTGAAGTATTTGTTCAGCGCGCCGACATTCGGCGAAATCGACATGTCGTTGTCGTTGAGCACCACCAGCATGTCCGCTTTCTGGTCACCGGCGTGATTGAGTGCTTCGAAGGCCATGCCGGCGGTCATGGCGCCATCGCCGATTACCGCGATGGCCTTGCGTTCGATACCCTGAGCGCGCGCCGCCAGCGCCATGCCGAGCGCCGCGCTGATCGAGGTGCTGGAGTGGCCGACGCCGAATTCGTCGTATTTGCTTTCCGAACGCTTCGGAAAGCCTGCCAGGCCGCCTTTCTGGCGGATGGTTTTGAGCATGTCGCGGCGGCCGCACAGAATCTTGTGTGGATAAGCCTGATGGCCGACATCCCAGATCAGCCGGTCATGGGGCGTATTGAAGACATAATGAAGAGCGACCGTCAGCTCGACCGTGCCAAGGCTGGCGCCCAGGTGTCCACCGGTCTGCGCCACCGTGCGTACCAGAAAATCCCTTAACTCGTCAGACAGTTGCTGGAGGTTGGCTTCCTCGAGCTGGCGCAAATCCTCCGGATAGTTGATCCGGCTGAGCAGAGGGTAGCGTGTAGAGTCGGTCATGTTGTCGTTTTGTTGGATAGTTTTTTATTATCCGCCCGGACTGTTGCAGCGGCAAGCCGGCGAACACAAATTAGTGTGTTCTGTCCAGGATATAATGAGATAAATCACGCAGTATATCAAAACTTGCCGGCAAGTCCTGCAAATGTGACATGGCCAGTTCGTGCATGTTGCGGGCGTGATTTCTGGCGCCATCCAGTCCCAACAGGGCCGGGTAGGTGGGTTTGTTGAGGGCGATATCCGAGCCCTGGGGTTTGCCGAGCACGGCCGTGTCACCGACGATATCGAGAATATCGTCAATGATCTGGAAACTCAGCCCTATGGCGGCGGCGTAGCTGTCCAGCGTTTTCAGCAGCTCCTGCGAGCTGGCTCCCGCGGCCAGTGCTCCCATCAGTACGCTGGCGCGGATCAGCGCGCCGGTTTTGTGCCGATGCATGTTTTCCAGCTCGGCCAGTGTCAACTGGTGGCCGACGGACTCCAGGTCGATAGCCTGTCCCTCGGCCATGCCTTCGGCGCCGCTGGCCTCTCCAAGAACCCGGATCATCTCCAGGCGGCAGGCCGGTTCGCAGTTGTGCGCGTGTTTGGTCAGCAGTGTGAAGGCCAGGGCCTGCAGAGCGTCACCGGCCAGAATTGCTGTCGCTTCATCGTATTTTTTGTGGCAGGTGGGCTTGCCGCGTCGCAGGTCGTCGTCATCCATGGCTGGCAAGTCGTCATGCACCAGAGAATACGCGTGCATCATTTCCACTGCACAGGCAGGCGCGTCGAGTTTGTCCAGATCGGCGCCGAGCGCCTCGCCGGTGGCGTAGGTCAGGACCGGGCGTACTCGCTTGCCGCCGTTGGTGACGGCGTAGTGCATGGCCTCCTTGAGGCGCGTGCCGGCCGGTGAAATCGTCGGCAGATAGTGCTGCATCGCCTTGTCGACACGCAGCCGGTAGCGCTCGAGCCTGGATTCGAACTCCATCAGGTTTCGGGATTATCGAGATTGGAAAGGGTCATCTCACCCTTGTCCTGCAAGAGGATTTGCACCTTGCGGTCAGCGTTACTGAGCGATTGCTGACAGAATCTGGCGAGGGCGATCCCGCGTTCGAAATCTTCAAGTGACTCGTCGAGACTCTGCTCGCCGGCTTCCAGCGTCCGGACGACGGTTTCGAGTTCTTCCAGGGCGTCTTCAAAACGTGTAGATTTGGGAATGGTGAGTTTTTTTTTGGTCATAAAACTGCCGCTCGTTTCGGCTTGCTACACTAACTCACGACTTGCATGGGGTCAACGCGAAAACCGCGTGGTCAGTCGAGCAGATCGAGTGCTTCGGAGAGACGGTTGACACTGTTTGACGTCCATTCGGGGCTCACGGTGTCAGCACGTTTAGCGGTGATCCAGCAGAAGAAAACCGACTCTCCTCAGGAGAGTCGGACAAGTGCAGTGCATAACAGGACCAAGTAGATCTGTGTTGTAACGGAGCGACCTTCGTGGTGGCTAGCGTTTCATGTGCGTTGGTTTTACAGTTGTGGCGGATTCTACTGTTTCTTTCGTCTTAGAAAGCGTATTTGGCGGAGAACTGCAGCCGATCCATGTCGCCTTTGGTGCCGGAGCTTTTCTCCAGTTCAGCGTGCAGATATTCAACTCCCAGGGTCACTGATGTGACCGGATTGTACAGATAGTTCAGGTGAATGCTGCTGGACTGTTCGTTATAAATAGGTGCGTCGTCATCAGCATCGGCTTTATAGGCGGCCACACCGAAGGTGGTACGAGACTTGTCATTCCAGTGGTGCAGATAGGCCGCATTAAAGGCCAGCTGATCAAACACTTTCAGTTCGTCACCTGACACGTAAGCGTCCGGGTTCATGGCCAGGCCCACCCAGCGGCCCAGGCCGGTGCCCGCAGTTAGGATGAACCGGATATCGTCCTTGCCTATGGCGTTTAAACGCCCGGCGACGGACAGTCCCGTTGCGGTTTCAGTGGCGTCAAAGGTGTCGGTTTTGTAGGCCAGCTTGCGGAAAATACCGCTCACGGATACATCGCCGTAACCGCCTTTCATGTTATAGCGCAACACCACATCGGGAATGATGCTGTCTTTGGCTTCGATCCGACCGTCCAGTGTGGTTAGCGGCTTTTCCAGGCCAATTGAGAATGGCCCGCTACTGTAGCGTACCTGCACCTGACGTGGATCGACCATACCTTCGGCTAGTGCAAAGAAGTCCAGAGTATCGGCAATGGAAGCGCCATTGATGGCGGTGGACCAGGTTTGACCAAAGGTCCAGTTGCCATAGGTGAATACAGCATGGCGCAGACCCAAGGTGCTGCGGTTGGTGGTGGCTTCACCGTTTTCAGTGGCCTGGCCAGGGCCAAAATCGACTTCAATTAAGCCTTTCAGCACCTGACCATTCTCCAGCTTGGTGTTGGATTTTATGTTGAAGCGGGTCTGCTTGGCGTGGGTGTTGAGTTTTGTGTCCTGTTTCTCGCCGCCCACCGGTACCAGGGAAGGAATATAAAAATCGTCAATGGCGGTACTGGCTGGTTGACCGTTGTTGTAGTTGGTCAGCATGGCATCCAGTTTGATGTAGCCGCCAAGCTCAATGGTTGTATCTGCGGCCTCAGCAATGCTTGTACCCATGATCAACGCCAGGATCAAAACTGGCTGTGTCTGTTTGGTTTGCATAAATCCTCTCTCCTAAATTGCCCAAATTATGGTTATTCGTTCATGCCCAGTTAGCCCCATAGTCTTCAGATCTGGGTTGAGCCTTATTGCTGTGATCTGGAATCAGAGCTGAATATGTAAATACATATATGTTTTCCAAGATTTCTTATTCTTTATAAAATTACTTATTTAGAGTGAAGATATAAGAATCTATGTTTACAAAAAATACATACATGTATGTATTATGCTAAAAAATGGTATGCGAACTGTCAATAAAAACATACAACACTGTATTTATTGGTGGCCTGCATAGGCGTCGAGATAATTTAGAGAGGCAACAGAAGTGGTATTGCTTTCAGATAAAGCAGTATTGTTTCCTGGGGTTCAATGGTATCGACAATGCTCAGCAGGGACGTCCACAGGCAAGGAAATTGACGGCCCATTGGGATACTTTTGGTATGTGCACCAATAATTGTGAGACGTAGATTTGGCTATTTCGTCTGCTTGTCGGGAGGGTTGGCGGGTTCTTTCTGAAGGGGGTGGTTCTCGCGCTGAGGGCAGCTGCTGAGAGGACAATTTGAAGCTAGAAACTCCGAGAGTCTGGTAGCGCGTGTTACCCGTTTGTCGATATCGTCCTCAAGATCAATCAACGTCACCGCCATCATGTAGGAATAAATGAGATAGGCAAGGTCTTGGGCTCGGCTATCACTATGACCAAGCTCTTTAAACAGGTCGGTAACAAAAGACAAGCGCAGGCGGTCTACCTCTTCTACGGTTGCCTTTGCCACTTTATCTCTTCGTGCCCAGGCTCGAATCGATATATCGATAGAGGC
>JAGRHW010000092.1 GCA_020444765.1 Gammaproteobacteria bacterium
ACCATACGGGACAACGGGAGTATTACAACTATCGATAGTTCCGACAGCCGATACGGTCTTCGCGGTATACGTGAAAGAATCGACGCGCTCGGTGGCAAGGTCGATATTGACGCTTCATTGACGGATCAATCAGGCTTCAGTATCAACTGCCGTATTCCGATGACTTCCAACCGGACAAGCTGAACCAATGAACGACAAGATAACCGTGTTACTCGTAGACGACCATGCCGTTGTACGCGCCGGCTACGGACAGGTGCTCAGCGGCTCCTCCCGGATTGAACTTATCGCTGAAGCCGAATCAGGTGAAGAGGGGTACAGCTTGTATGTGCAACACCAGCCGGCGGTCGTGATCATGGATATTTCCTTGCCCGGAATCAGCGGTCTTGAATCCATCAGACGGATACTCGCCCGCGATGCCAATGCACGAATCCTGGTCTTCAGCATGCATGACGACACGGTTTTTGTGGAACAGGCTCTGCAAGCCGGAGCAATCGGCTACATCACCAAAAAAAGCGCTGCCAACACGCTGGTGGATGCCGTTCTGACCGTAGCCAAGGGTCAGCTCTATATCGATAACTCGCTGGCGCAGACTCTGGCCATGGAAAAAGCCCGCGGCCGAAGCAATGTCTTCAGTGACTTATCGACCCGTGAGTTTGAAATCTTCTGCCTGCTGGCCGAAGGCTTACCGACAACAACAATTGCTACGAAGCTGTCGATAGCCCCCAAAACCGTGGCCAATTACAGCACGCAAATCAAATATAAGCTTGGCGTTAAAACCAATGCCGAAATCGCCCACCTGGCGATTCGCTATGGCTTGATCCAGGCTTAAAAGCCCGCGCTGCATCCACCGCAGGTCAGAGTTAGGGTATGCCGGTCAGACAAACCGGCATACTCATGCTCTTATCGGGCGATCCGATACCCTGACCGATAAACAGCTAAAGAGCGGCCTGCTTGAAAATCGGTGGCTTTCTCAGCCAAGCCGATCAGGCAGCACTGACGCCCGCGGTATGAGCAGCAATCAGATCCATCAGCGGCGGCGACAGACAGTCATAGGGCTCGAGGTTCAGCTCCTTCAGCCTGGCCCTGATTCCGCCCATCGCGGCCGGCGGTGTTCCTCCTTCGATCAATGAAGAAACAAACGCCGCAAACTCCGGAGCCGACCAGCCGTCTTCGTCGGATAGCTCGGTGTGAATAAAATCCAGTCCATAGAACGGATGGCTCTGGTCCTCGATCCGGCCGTACATATGCACACCGCAATCCTTGCAGGCGTAACGCTGAATGACCTGGCCGGGATCGATAATATGCAACTTATCCCCGTTCGCGGTGACCGAAACGCTCTCTCTCGGTACAACGGCCACCTGCGAGAAAAGCGTGTTGTCCGGTTTCCAGCATTGCGTACAACCGCAGACATGGTTATGCGCGGATTGCGATTTTATGGTGACTTCAACCGGGTTGGTTGCGCAATGGCATTTCAGGACACCTCCTGCAAACCCTTCCCTGCCGGGTTTGATGCCATGATCAACCGCTGGATGTATAGAAACTTGGCTCATTGTCTGGTTTCCTCCTGGGCTACTGATTGTTGACTTTTGACTGTCAGTGAACAACGCCTTGATTGCCGAGATTAAACTCATGGTTCACTACCTTTTTTTTGGAATTACTTTATAAGTTTGGCCTGATATTTTTAAGCCCAGGCCGCCCTTGTAAAACCGAGTCTATGTTAAATCAACAGAGAAAAGTACTGATTAGGACGGGAAATTTTCCTTAAACAAAAAAACAATTTTTTATTTAAAATCAAATAGTTTTTGCGCAATAAAACTGCTACAAAATGTATTGAAGGCGATTCATCCTGTCCACTTTCTGGACAATAAAATCCTTGTCCAAGCAAGCCCTATTATTACATCTACGGCACCTCTGTCCCGACCTGTTTCCGGTCCGGAGTAAATGCCACGGATTTTGCCGCTTGCGCCGCGAATCCCGGCAACGGATTTGATCTCGACCAAAACTGGAATTATCGAACCTAAGGACGGGATTTCTTCCTCCGTCTAATGGCGGCAATTGACAGCTTATCGGTGACTACTTACGGTAATTCGAAACCGACACAGAGGCTGATCGATGAATCACCCTATCTCCCGAATGACCGCGCTTTGCTCGCTACTCGTTTATTCATGGGCCAGTCATGCAAGCGGCAGCGGCAACCTGTTTATCAGCAGTGAAAAGGATTCCGGCATTACCGTGCTCAACGGAACGACGCTTGAGACCGTCAGCAAGATAGGCACGGCCTCCCGTCCCCGTCATATGATTTTCGATCAGGACAAGAAACGCATTTTCGTTGCCTGCGGGGATGGCAACGCCATCGATATCATCGATGTGGAGCAACTCAAGCTGGTCGACAGAATCGAAGGCATCGACGACCCGGAAGTCATTGAACTGAGCCCCGATGGAAAAACACTTTATATCTCTCTCGAAGACGAAGGCGCTCTCGGTGTACTTGATCTGGCCGCGTTTTTTTCCGCACGACAGGAGGAACCGGAGCTGACTATTGGCGAACCCGATGACGAAGACGATAGCGGTGATGGTGATGAGTCCGGCTCCGATGACGACGATGATGATGATGACGATGACGACGGCGAAGAAAGCCAAAGCTCCATCCCCGGTCTGGAGAAAATCCCGGTCGGGCTCGAACCCGAAGGCGTATTGGTCAGCCCTGACGGCTCGAGAACTTACGTCACATCAGAAGTCGCCAATACCGTTCATGTCGTCGACAATGAAAACAAGGAACTGATCAACAATATCGTCGTCGGCAACCGACCAAGACGCTTTGCCTTGAGCAACGACGGCAAGGAGCTCTGGGTATCGAACGAGCTGAGTGCCTCTGTAACCATCCTGGATACAGAGACTTATGAAATCATCGATACCATCGAGTTCTTGCCGCCGGGCTTCAGAAAGGAGGATGTCACGCCTGTCGGCATCATGATGACCAGCGACGGCAATACCACAATCGTCGCGCTCGGGCGGGCCAACCATGTGGCTTTCGTTGACACAAAATCCCGGAAGATCGAAAGTTACACCCTTGTAGGAACGCGCGCCTGGAATGCCGCTCTGACCAAAGACGATAAAACGCTTTATGTAGTCAACGGCCTGAGTGACGACATTTCGGTCATCGACATGGCAAGCAAAAAAGCCGTAAAGTCTGTCCCGGTCGGCCGTGTTCCCTATATGATTCTTGTCGATGATTAATTCTTTTGCGAGCAAAGTCATTATCATGCTGATCCTGTCGGTGATCTTTACTTCACCGGCCAGGACTGCGGATGACACCACCGGTCTATTCACCATCGGTTTTTTGCAGTTAAAGTCCGACAAGCGTTATTCAAAAAAAGTCAGTTACGCGCGCTATCTGATGCAGGCAACGGGTAGACCGTTTGCCGGCGCCAAAGTCGCTCTGACGGAAATAGCCTTTCACGGCAAAGGGGCCGGGGTTGATTTTGAGCTCAAAAGACTCAGTGGCAAAAACGCCGAAGAGCTGCTGGCTCTGGTCGAATCGGCTCTGGCCGAGGGCGTTGAACATTTTATCGCCGATCTTCCCGCCCCGGAGCTCCAGCAGCTATCGGCCGGCCTCAAGGGTAAAAAACTCCTGCTCTACAATGCTTCCGCGATGGAAAACCGCTTGCGACAGGAATCCTGCCAGGCCAACCTGATGCACATCATCCCCAGCCACGCCATGCTGATGGACAGTTTGTCCCAGTATCTGGTATTCAAGAAATGGCGCAATGTGCTTTTACTCGAAGGACCGACAGACAATGATGCGGCAATGCTCGAAGCCTTCCTCCGTTCGGCCAAACGCTACGGCCTGAATCTGGTCGACCGGCGACAATTCGTTTTCGGCAACAACCCCAGAGAGCGGGACAAGAACAATATAGCGATTCTGACCACCGGCAAGGACTATGATGTGGTGATGGTGATAGATACCGACGGCGAGTTCGCCCGTGACGTGCCCTATCAGACCTTACGGCCACAACTGACCGTCGGCACGGAAGGCCTGGCGGCGCTGGCCTGGCATTGGGCCTGGGAAAGACATGGCGCGCCGCAACTGGAAAAGCGCTTTGAGAAATCGGCCAAACGCCCGATGAGCAGCGTCGACTGGGCGGCCTGGCTGGCCGTCAAAATCATTGCGGAAGCCGTGCAAAAAACCAAAAGCGCCGATTTCGATACGATCAGATCTTTCTTGAGCGGACCGGATTTTATCGTCGATGCCTTCAAGGGCAATCCGTCGAGCTTCCGCCCCTGGAACAACCAGTTGCGCCAGCCCGTCTTGCTGGCAACGCATAACTGGATCGTCGAACGTGCGCCGCTGAAAGGCTTTCTGCACAAGACCAACAATCTCGATGGAATCGGTCTGGATGAAAATGAATCAAACTGCAAATTCTGAAGTCAAGCCATGAAAATACAGGTACTGGGCTCTGCGGCAGGCGGCGGGTTCCCACAATGGAACTGCAACTGCCATAACTGCGACGGCTTCCGCAAGGGAACGCTTGAGGCCAGTCGGCGCACACAATCCTCGATCTGTATAAGCAGCAACGGCGAAGACTGGATTCTTTTTAATACATCTCCGGATATTCTCGCTCAACTCGCATCCTTCCCGCCGCTGCAACCGGCCCGCAGGATTCGCGACACGGGCATTGCCGCGATCATACTCATGGACAGTCAGATCGATCATACAACCGGTTTGCTGATGTTGCGTGAGGGATGTCCACACGATGTCTGGTGTACGGATATGGTGTATCAGGATCTGAGCACGGGTTTTCCGCTGTTCAACATGCTTGAGCACTGGAACGGCGGACTCAATCACCATGTCATCCCTATCGAAGAAGGCCGCAATACATTCCGGATCGACAAGGCGCCTGGCTTGCAGTTTACCGCAACACCCTTAAGCAGCAACGCTCCGCCTTATTCACCGCATCGGAATAACCCTCATCCGGGCGACAATATCGGGATTTTCGTACTGGATGAAAACAGTGGAAAATCCCTGTTTTATGCACCGGGCCTGGGGCAGATTGAAACACACCTCGCCCCTTTTATGGAGCAAGCCGACTGCCTGCTCGTCGACGGAACGATCTGGACCGATGACGAACTCATCAGTCGTGGTGTCGGCGACAAGACCGGCGCGGAAATGGGCCATCTTTGCCAGTCAGATCCCGGCGGCATGATTGAATATCTTGACACACTGGAAAAACCCAGAAAAATACTTATCCACATCAATAATACAAATCCAATACTCGATGAGAATTCCGCCGAGCGGATGGAACTGACCCGTCACGGTATTGAAGTATCCCATGACGGAATGAGTATTGAGCTATAGGAGGATACGGTCATTAACGCCAACGCACAGCAGCCGCTCTCCAGAGAGGAGTTTGAAAATGCCCTGAGGGCCAAGGGCCGGCTCTATCATATACACCATCCGTATCATAAGGCGATGTACGAGGGCCGCAGTACGCCCGAACAAATCCGCGGCTGGGTTGCAAACCGCTACTATTATCAAATCAACATTCCTCTCAAAGACGCGGCGATCATGGCTAACTGCCCGGAGCCGCAGATCCGTCGTCACTGGGTACAGCGAATTCTCGACCATGACGGTTTTGAAGAATCGGCCGGTGGTATCGAAGCCTGGCTGGCGCTTGCCGTGGCAGTCGGTCTTACCCGCGAGGAAGTCATTGCCGAACAACATGTTCTGCCCGGTGTGCGCTTTGCGGTGGACGCCTATGTCAACTTCGCCCGCCGCGCAAACTGGCAGGAAGCGGCCAGCTCCTCGCTGACCGAATTGTTTGCCCCGGAGATTCATCAATCCCGCCTGGAAGCCTGGCCGGTGCACTACCCCTGGATCGACGAAACCGGCTATAGTTATTTCCGTAAACGCCTGTCGGAAGCGCGGCGCGACGTCGACCACGGTCTGGCGATCACGCTTGATTATTACCAGACCCGCGAGCAGCAGGAACGCGCATTGAACATACTGCAATTCAAGCTCGATATCCTCTGGAGCATGCTGGACGCCATGAGCATGGCCTATGAACTGAACCGGCCACCCTACCACACGGTTACGGATGAACAGGTATACCATCGGCGGATTTTCTTATGATCGGCTTAGACACAACACCAGCCATAAACCCGTTATATCGCATGCAGTTCGAGAAAACGCAAGCCTGTTACGTACTGCTTTATCCGGAAGGCATGATCAAGCTGAATGGCAGCGCCGGTGAAATCCTGCAGCTGGTCGACGGCAAACTCAATGTCGGGCAGATCATCCAGGCACTCAAAAAGCGTTTTCCGGATGTGGATGATATCGAAGCCGATATTCTGGAATTTCTGGCCGATGCCGACCAGCGCCGATGGATAACAGTCGACCAGTAAAGCCTTCGGTCCAGCCCTGCGGTTTCTGGTCACCGGCATTGAGCGCGGCGCAGGCGGTCGCCGCAAGTGTCGAGTACGATCAACTCCGGGTATACAGGCAAGGCGTGTTCTGGCGGGAGTTCGACCCGCAAACCGGTCGTTATGCCCTGTACCGGCAGACCCACGACGGCGATACGGAAAAACTCACGCCGCCCTCATTCAATGTGCGTAACCGTGTGCACGAATACGGTGGCGGTGACTGGTGCCTTGCCGACGATGCGATCTTTTTCGTCAACGGGCAGGATCAGCAGATCTATCGGCAAGCGTTAAGCCAGGCCAGCTCCCCGGTAGCTTTTTCCAATCAGCCCGGCTCACGCTTTGCTGACCTGCAGTATGATTCACGCTTCCATCGCCTGATTTGCATTCGCGAAACGCACCAGGAAACGGAGCCGCCCGTCAATTCGCTTGTCGCCGTGGATATAACAAGCGGTCTTGTCAGCGAACTGCACGCGGGCCATGACTTTTACAGCTCGCCCGCGCTTTCCGGCGATGGGCATCAACTGGCATTTATCGCCTGGGATCATCCGCATCAGCCCTGGACTGCCAACAGGCTGTTTCGCTGCCGGATCGGCGATGACGGCAACCTGCAGGACTGCATCCCGATCAACCGGGATCGCCCGGAGCCGCAAGCATTTTTTCAGGCGCAGTTTTCCGCCGACGACGTTCTTTATTTTGTGTCCGACCAATCAGGCTGGTGGAATCTGTATAGCGCCGCCGAGCAGAGACCACCTGAGCCGGTATTGACGATGGACGCAGACTTCGGGCTGGCTGCCTGGCAGTTTGCTGAAAAAATCTGGGACTTTGTCGACAACAAACATCTTGCCGCCGGTTTTATGCAAAACGGCTCGGGAAAGCTCGGTTTGCTTGATACTGCCGGCAAATTCACCGAAATGGATTTTCCCTTTTGTCTGTATCGTTCGATACGCTGCTTTGCCGGAAAAATCTACGCCATCGCGAGTTCCCGGGAAAAAAATCCGGCCATTATCTGCATTGACCCGGAACAACAAAACTTCAGAATTCTTCGCCGGGATACAAGCCCGCTTAAGCAGGATGATATTTCTGTCGCCCGACACCTGCGCGTTCCGCTCACGTCATCCGCCCACACCTTTTGTTTTTTTTATCCACCGAAAAACAGCAGGGCGCAAAGTCCGGACGAAAGACCGCCGCTGCTGGTATTCGCCCATGGCGGACCGACCGCGGCCAGCTATCCCGTACTCAATCCAAAAATACAATTCTGGACCCAACGGGGCTTTGCGGTCGCTGATGTCAATTACCGGGGCAGCACGGGCTACGGCCGCGACTACCGCCATTCACTGGCCGGATCATGGGGACTTGCCGATGTCGAGGATTGCGAGGCGGTGGTCAACCATCTTGGCCGCGCCGGGTTGATCGATCCCGGGCGGGTTTTTATCCGCGGCAGCTCGTCCGGCGGTTATACAAGCCTGTGTTCGCTGACCTTCTGCCGGATCTATACAGCCGGCGCAAGCCTCTACGGCATCAGCGATCCGCAGGCCCTGATAGCGGAAACACATAAATTCGAGAGCCATTATGTGCAGTGGCTGATCGGAGATCCCGTGCAAACGGCCGATCTTTTCAAGGCGCGCTCGCCATTGAGCCATACCGACAAAATAAGCAGCCCGGTCATTTTCTTTCAGGGAGAACGGGACAAGGTTGTTTTGCCGAAGCAAACCGAACGTATCGTAAGCAAGCTCCGCGAAAAGGGAATCCCTGTCGAATACTATTTATTTAGCGACGAATACCACGGCTTCCGCTCGCCGGAAAACAATAAACAGGTTTTGCTCAAGGAGCTGCGTTTTTACCGGTCATTTTTGTAGGCATGAGCCGGCAACCGCACCTTTTCAGTAGTTCTCGCGAACGCGCAGAAAGCTTGCAAAACGCGGAATCCCGCGCTGGCTCAGGCCGGTATACTTATAGGTGATACGCGAACCTATGGCCGGTGGATACTGTCGCTGCGCATCGCTGAACCCAGAGCCGATACGAAATTCCTTGCCGTTTTCCAGCCGCACCAGCAAAGCGCCGAGCAGTCCCTGGTATTTTCCCTTGCCCGGCAAATGCGCGATCACCGTCGCTTCCGCATCCCGCCAGGCCTTGAGCTTGACCAGATCGTTGCTGCGTCCGCCGCGATAGACGGCGTCCCTGCGCTGGAGCATCAGACCTTCGCCGCCGCCGGCGATGACCTCATCGAGCCGCCGCATCAAGGTTGGCCGGTCGGTCACCGGCTGTTGCTCGACCAGCTGTAAATGCTCTGCCGGGCTTTTCGCCAGCAGCTTCTGCAATTGCCGGTAACGATCGGCGAAACCGCCGGCGGCCTGCGGCAGATCGAACACCATATAGTGAACTTCCCGCCAGCCCTGCGGGTCATTCTGACGCCTGACGATTCCAGATAAGCGTTCGAATTGCCCACGGGCCAGCCAAAGCTCGCCATCAAGCGGCACTGGCGGAAACGAGCGGGTAAACCAGGGCGGCGCCTCGAAACGGTTTCCGGCGCGCGAAATCAGCCGGCTGCCGTCCCAATAGGCACGCACGCCATCGTATTTTTCGCTGACCAGATATTCATTGAGCGGCAGATCATCACGAAAATCCGCTGCCAGCTTCAACGCTGGCGGAACAGCCGCAGCCATAACGGCCGGTGGCGGGACAGGCAGACAGCAGAATAAAAAAGCGGGAATAATCCATTTCTTGAAACGCAGACAGGCAAACATCCCGATTACACTCCTTGTAGTCGAAAACAGGTCGAGACTACCGCGATTTTTCTTGAGGGTCAAAATACACAGGTTTTTTGTCGTTACGCGGGACTGGCGCTAGAATAAGCGCATGTCTGAAATCAACCGCAAAAAAATCATCCTCGACGGCCTGTGGACGAACAATGCCGGACTCGTTCAACTGCTGGGCCTGTGCCCGCTGCTGGCGGTCAGCAACACGACGATCAACGGCCTCGGCCTGGGGCTGGCGACCACCCTGACCCTGATCGCCTCGAACGCGACCGTCTCACTGATTCGTGACTGGGTCAGACCGGAAATCCGCATCCCGGTTTTCGTACTGGTGATCGCCACCATCGTCACGATCATCGAGCTGAGCATGAACGCCTGGCTGCACGAGCTGTATCTGATACTCGGCATATTTATCCCCTTGATCGTCACCAATTGCTCGATTATCGGCCGCGCCGAATCCTTCGCCTCCCGCAATCCCGTCAACGCCGCGGTGCTGGACGGACTGTCCATGGGGCTCGGTTTTACCTCGGTGCTGGTGGTGCTCGGCATGTTGCGCGAGCTGATCGGTAACGGCACGCTGCTGGCCAACGCGCACCTGATGTTCGGCGAGACCGCGCGTAACTGGACGCTCACCATCAGCGAAGATTATTCAGGCATGCTGGTCGCGGCTTTGCCGCCGGGCGCATTCCTTGGTCTTGGCTTGCTGGTCGCCCTGAAGAACATCATCGACAAACGACTGGCTGGCCGGCAACCCCGCCCGGTTACGCCTGCTGTCGCTGAAGCGGCACCCCGGGGATAAGCGCCGACCATGCTGTTTTCGCAAAACCGCGCTGAACTTCGCGGCTTTTACACCGCCACCTGGCGCAAGATGCAAACGGGCGAAGCGCTCGAACCACTGGAAAAACAGGTAGCCGACGTTATCGGGGAACACCCCGAATATCACCGACAGCTTGAGCAGGGCGAATCCGGTATCGACAGGGACTTTGCCCCGGAAGACGGGCAGATCAATCCGTTTTTACACATGAGCATGCATCTGGCCCTGCGCGAGCAGGTCGGCACCGACCGGCCGGCCGGTATCGCCATGATCACCCGCTCACTGCTACTCAAGCATGGCGACGGGCATACCGTCGAGCACATGATGCTCGACTGCCTGGGGGAGATGCTGTGGAACGCGCAGCGCGCGAACACGCTGCCCGATGAGACGGCTTATATGGAGTGTCTGCGACAGCTTTAGAAGTCACAACACCAGAGACGCCGGAAGGCTTCCAGACGGCGGCTAGATTTCCTTTACCTTGTCGCGAAGTTCCGCCAGTTTGTTTGCAAAAACCTTTTCAAGATGATCGATTTCGTCCAGGAGTTCCTGCTTGCGATCGATACTCTCGTGCTTTTGCTTGACGATGGAATCCAGCTCGGCAACCGCTTTAAGCAAAAACGGCGAAATCTCGTAGATGTCCTCAAATTCCTGCTTACCGCCATCGGTCAACACGGTCTTGATCGACCGCCCGAACTTGTATTTTCGGCTGTTGGGTAAAAACGAGCCTTTTTTACGTTTGTAATAGATTTTCAGTACATCGCCATGACCTTCCTGGCGCAACGTGTATTTGGATATTTCCTGGGGATTCTGTATGCCCATATCCGATAAAGCTTCATATTTATTCATATAATTCTCACTTGTAAAACGTGTATTCCCCCTCGGCCCGGCTGTTTGCGACTGACGGAAAATGCAAGCCAGGGTTTATACCTGGCTTGCATTTCAGGCTTATGACAAAGGGATACGGATTTTCTGTCCCGGATAAATCAGATCGGGGTCCTTGATGACTTCCCGGTTGGCTTCGAAAATTTTCGGAT
>JAGRHW010000093.1 GCA_020444765.1 Gammaproteobacteria bacterium
AGATCCGGGTCGATTTCGATACTCTGAACCACGCCTGACCGGCTGCTAACGGTGACCGGCATACCGCTGACCAGCAAGGTGCCGGAAACCGGAGCACCATGGTAGTGAAGCCAGACATCGCTCAAGGGCATTTGATAGCCATTGACCGTCACACTGCCGTCGTCGTTACGGCTGACCACACCGATCAAAGTATCTGGCGGCGCGGCGGCGCTGGAGACGTTTGACGGTGCACCCGTTGAGTGACCAGAATTATCGTCGTCCGAGCAGGCGCCGAGGAAAAAAAAAAAAAAAAAGGGAATAAACAGGCTTGCGCTTTTCATGATGACCTCGTCAGTGACATTTACAAATCGTGGGCTCAAACTACAGGAAGCCGCGTGAAGTGAATGTGAAGTCACAAGGGAACGCGCAACGGAGAAAGCAATGAAAATTTTGTTGATGGAAGACAACCCGCGGGTGATGGAAACCCTGGTCGATTACCTTGAACTCGAAGGCATGGAAACCGATTGCGCCTATAACGGCGGCGAAGCGCTGGCGCGTTTGCGCGAGGAGCGTTTCGACGTCATCGTCGCGGATATCATGATGCCCGGCCTGGATGGCATCAGCGCGGTGCGGCGCATGCGCGAGGAGTTGCATTGTACCGCGCCGATTATTTTCCTCACCGCGCGCGACAGTCTGGAAGACAAAACCGACGCCTTCAACGCCGGCGGTGACGATTATCTGATCAAACCTTTCGCAATGGAGGAATTACTGCTGCGGATTCGCGCCCTCGGGCGGCGCGGTCCCCTGCCGGATCAGCAGCACCTGAGCGCCGGCGTGCTCGACTACGATCTGGAAGCGGATGTGCTGCGTTGCGCCGGCCAGCCGCTGAAACTGACTCCGGTGCAAAAACAGATCATGCGGATATTAATACAACGGGCGCCGGCTGTCGTGCGGCGCGCGGAAATCGAAGCGGCCGTCTGGGGCGATGAAATACCACCGAGAGATGCTCTGCGCACGCATATTTACGCCATTCGCACGGCGCTGGCCCAGGCCGGCCAGCAGAATCTGCTGTTGACTTTACATGGTCAGGGGTATCGTCTTGTCATCGATTGAACACAATGCTTTTCGGCGCAGCCTGCTGCGCGGGGTGATGCTGCTTGGCGCCTGTCTTGGCTTATTGCTGGTGCTGTTCGTCTCGCGCGCCGAAGATCAGATGGAAGTCATCAGCCTGCATCACTGGCTGGACGCCGAAGTCAATCAGTATTACCGGGACTATGCACGTGATCCTGCCTCGGTACGCGCGCCCAACCCCTATGAATTCGATACCTACTGGAGCCATGAAAGCGTGCCCCAATGGCTGGAATCCTATAGCGTGCCCGGTTTCTATGAACATCATCTGGGGCCGGAAGACAAACACTTTCGCGTGGTCGCGCACCCATCGGGGCAGGGCTTGCTGTATGTGGTTTTTAAAAACGATGCCGACGACTACCTGGATCAGTACGAAACCCGGTTGCACTGGATCAGCATCGTCATGGCGCTCGCCACCTGGGGCGTGGCCGCGCTGGGCACACTGCTGCTGGTGCGGCGTTTGGCGCAGCCGTTGCGCAACCTGGTGCAAAAGATCGGGCAGATCGCACCGGCCAGCCCTGATTTCGTGGTTGATGCGCCTTATGCCGAATTGCGCCTGATTGAATCCGCGCTGTTGCACAGCAAGCAGGAAATCCGCGCCTATTTTCGCCGCGAGCAGGAATTCAGCCGTTTCGCCTCGCATGAAATACGCACGCCGCTGATGGTGATGCGGGGGTCAGCGGATGTATTAAAAAAGCTGGCGTTGCAACAGCTGCCGGCGCAGCGGGCCTTGCAGCGTATCGACGCCGCCTGCGAGGAAATGACACTGCTGACAGAGTTGTTTTTACTGCTTGGCAGGGGCGAGATCGAGGCGCAGCGCTTTCAGCGTCTGGATTTACAGACGCTGCTTCAGGAAACCATCGCCGGGCTGGATTGGGGCGGTCGCGAAGTGCGTGTTGTCACGCAAGGCAATTCAATCGTGATGGCACCGCCGGCGCTGGTGCGCGTGTTGTTGCGGAATCTGCTGCGCAATGCCTTGCTCCACGGGGTCGGAGATGTCGAGGCAACCCTGGAGAATGGTGCCTTTATCGTCAGCAATACCACGCGTGATAACGAGGATGACGCGGAAAGTTATGGCTACGGCCTGATCATTATCGAGCGGATTTGTGAGCGTCTGGACTGGCGTCTGCAAGTCAGCAGTGAGGCTGGCTGCTATTCTTGCAAGGTGGTTTTTCGGCTTCCGACGGGGGTCTAACCCCAATAGCGGCTATCCACAGCCGGCAAGGTCCGGGCCTTTATTTCAGTTGGTAGACCGGATCGAGCAAGACCTCGCCAAGACCCGAACTTTTATCAGCATCAGGTCTGACTGCAGGCTCCAGTAGCAGCAGTCTCTCAGCCCAGGATTCGATATCCGCTTTGCGCGTTGATGACAACGGATTACGCGCCGACCATTCGTCGGCAGCCTTGCGAAGCATCTTTTGTCGCCTGGCAAGGCTGCCGCTGGTGATCCACCGGCTGTTTTCGGGCCAGCCATTGACGCCCGGGGGTACGATCAAATCCTGTCCCAGTTCGCGCAGCAATCTCGCCACCGACACCAGACTCGGTACCAGCGTATCCAGGGATTGGATAGTGCCGATAAGGAGTTCCACCGGCGACTTTATCAATGTCGCACGATTACCGGTATCCCAGAAAGTGTCAGTCAAAAACATGGACTCCAGCAATGGCTTGATTTGAAAACCTGATTCGCGGAACTCCCGGCTCAGCTTTTCAACAAGCACGGGATCCGGCTCGGGAGAAACAAAATAGCGCCAAAGTCGTTTGATAAGCAATCGCGAGGTTTGCGGATGCGACAGGATCGCTTCCACGATATTACGGTCGTTCAGGGTAATCGTTCGATCGAAAAAAACAGCCTGTCTGTTAACCGGCTGCTTGCTGAAACGGGCCGTGTAAATATCGATTCGCCAGGCCGTGAACAGCTCGGTCAGCGTCCTGACATCCTGCTCTGAAAAATGCCCGTCCCCGACGGTATAAAGCTCAAGAAATTCACGCGCCAGATTTTCGTTGTTGCCATAAAAATGCTTCTCTCCGGCATCGAGGTTTAACAGCACGGCCGGGCTGTTGATCGCCATGGTCAAGATCTGTTTTAAATCAGTCATGGCCAGCGCTTTCAACTGCGACTGAAACTGATAATACAATTGCGGGTTTTTTACTTTGCGAAAGGAAACACTGAAAAGATCATTCCAGAACAAGTGCATCTTTTCATGGATTGGTGTCCGGCTGTTCAACAGGGAACTGACCCACCAGGCGCGAATTCTCCAGCCCGCCTGACGACGCAAACGCTTCTCTTGCTGACTTTCATTCGGGTTCAGAATGTACTCGGCAGGCGTCAACACCAGCGGCGGCACGACTGCCGGATCGCTGCAAACCGTGTCGTGAACGAGCTGTTCACGGGTAAGGGTTTGCGGACTCAGCGGTTTCCCGGCCTCCAGGGAAAACCCGGTTCGACTGAGGAAATGCCGGATCTCGCCATTCGACAAGGCATAGCCGTCTGAACAGATCAGCATCCCGGCAAGAACGGCTGCCGCCCGGAGACTATCAATAAACTTTCGCACGTCAGATTTTGTGTTTGCTTAATTTAATGAGATTATGTATCTTATTACTAATCATTCTCATTTGCATTATATAACTTTTATGCATTATAAATTTTGTGCCGCAGCCTTCCTGGTCACCACCGAGGCACTCGCCCAGAACGTCGAACCCCCTGATGACGCCCTGTCAAACGCTCGATTAATGGACATGCTGCGCGAACAGCAATACCGGCTGGACCGTCAGCAAGAGGATATTGAAGAGCTCAAGAAAGAATTATTTCTGGAAACCTCGGATGTTTTCGAACAAATCAACACGGATGAAAACACCTCTTCCCCGCAGCAGGAACCGCAATTCGGGCAAATTCCGGCGGCCAGACAAACGGGCAATGAGGAGGGATTCGGCTTCTCCTCGACCGTAGTCCGCCAGCCCTCGCTCAGCTGGTCCGGATACGGCGTCTTAAGCTACAAACAGTACGATTTTTTTATTAATACGCAGGATGATGACCCCGACAGGCGCAAACTTGCCGATGTCGAGCGCTTTATTCTTGAACCGACCTATGATTTTGCCAACGGGATTTTGCTCAACGCGGAAATCGAGTTTGAACATGGCGGCACGGGCAGCGCGGTGGAATACGAGCCGGAGGAGTTCGGCGAATATGAAATGGAAGTCGAAAAAGGCGGCGAAGTAGTATTGGAACAGCTCAATCTGCTGTTTCTGAACAAGCCGTCGATGAACTGGCGCGTGGGGCATTTCCTGGTTCCTTTCGGCATGGTCAATTCCTGGCACCGGCCGGAGGATTATTTTACCGTTGACCGGTCGCTCACCGAGTCCTCGCTCTTCCCCGTTGCCTGGCATGCAAGCGGCGTGGAGATGCTGGGCGTGATCGGCGGAAAACTCCGCTATCAACTGCAACTGATCAACGGGCTGGACTCCTCAGGCTTCAGCGGTCACAGCTTTGTCGCCAACGGCCAGGACAACCAGCTCGAATACGCACCCGCAGACAGTCTGGCAACGTTGCTGAGGCTGGATTACAACTTTACCGAAACCGGCACATTTGGCGGCGCCGTCTATTACGGGAATTCGGCTTCAAACCGCTACAAACAGAACCTGGACACGGATGCGTATGTCACCCTGCTGGAAACACATATCCGCTATTCGAGAGGGCCGTTTTCTCTGCGCAGCCAGTATGTCTGGGGCAATATTCAAAATTCCGACAAAGTCACCAGAGCCAACCTGAACACCTTTAATGCAGGCGTGCTGGGCATTTCCCGCACGCCTGTCGCAAAGTCCGCGGACGGTTTCTTCGTTGAGGCCGGATACAATCTGCTCAAAGCCGAAAACCCGCGCACGCTTCTACCCGAACCCCGCCGTATCGATCTGTTTGCCAGATATGACAAGTTTGACACCATGGCCGAGACAAGCGGCGATGTCCAGGATCAGCCCCGCTATGACATAACAGCGGTAACCGCCGGTGTTAATTATCGTCACCGGCCGGGCATAGTTTTCAAGGCGGAATTCAGCAAACGACGTAATGAGGGTTCGATCGGTAACGAGTCCGACCAGCTCGCTCTCAGCGTCGGTTTTGACTTTTGACAATGCCGAGTAAACAGGCGGCTCCTCTTGAGCCTTACGACCATCAAAACCTCTAACCGGATTGAGGAAACAACATGATACTTGCAAACAAACATTACCTGGCTCTGGCGCTTGCTTCCGCCCTGCTGGCCTCAGGCTGCAGCAGCGATGATGACGATGATAACGGACTTGACGGTGTTCCTAACGCCGGCTCCGACGTCAGTTTTGCGCCATCATCCATGATCAACAACCTTGGTGACAATATCATTCTGGCCGGTTATCAGGACCTCGATACCCGTGGCGGCGTACTGAACGACAGCCTGCAGGCACTGATGGCGGACCCGTCGGATCAGAACCTCGATGCCGCCCAGGCCGCCTGGAAAGAAACGCGCGTTGCCTGGGAAAGCGGCGAAGGCCATATCTTCGGCCCCGTGGATTCGCTGGAAACCGATCCCTTTCTGGATAGCTGGCCCTTGAACACGGCGGACCTCGAGTCCTTCCTCAACGGCAACTCGGCAATAACGCCGGAGACCATCCGCAACGCCGGTACCGACGTCCAGGGGTTTCACACCATCGAGTTTTTATTGTTCGGCGACGGAATTTCGGATAATGACAAAACCGCAGCCGAGCTGACTTCCGCCGAGCTGGATTATCTGTCGGCACTGGGCATCGTCTTCAAGGAAAGAACCGAAGAGCTGCTGTCGGCCTGGACGACCCAGTACGATCCCGACAACGCCAACTCCGGCCCCTACATCGATCAGTTCAAATCACCCGGTACGAGCAGCGTCTATGTTTCATCCGCGGCGGTCGTGGAAGAACTGGTCAACGGCATAATCGGTATCATCGATGAAGTCGGCAACGGCAAGATCGCCGACCCGATGGGCGACAGCCTGGCAGCGGCCGACACCAGCCTGGTGGAATCGCAATACAGCTGGAATTCCCTTACCGACTTCCATAACAATATTCAAAGTGTTCGCAGGCTTTACACCGGCCTCGCCGCGGCAGATGGTTCCGATACAGGCAGTAACGGAATCTATGATTTTGTCGCTGCCCACTCGACTACGCTTTCCGACTCTATCCTGACCCAGATCAACGACTCGATGGACAGGATTGCATTGATTGACGGCGATGACGATCCGAGCACGACGGATATCGCGGATACGGCGCAACAGGTTCCGTTTCGAACAGCCATCACAACTGAAGACGGTCGTGCCCGTGTACAGTCCGCCGTCGAGGCCTTGTCCGCCCTGCAATCGACGCTGGAAACCGAGGTTCTCCCTCTCATCGATGCCACTGCATTTACGGAATAAATCGATTGGAGTTACCGGCCCATGACCTTGTTATGGGCCGGGTTTTTTGTCGTGGTCTATATTAATGAACCGTCTCCTTGCGCAAGCCCTACTCGCCACCTCACCTTTCTATCTCAGCAGCTGCGGTAACAATGGTGATTCCGATTATTTTTCCCTGGCAGCGGATTATCCGGTTCCGGATTTCGCCTCCAGCGTCTTGTCCGGCGGCGATACGTCGGACCCGAATGCCTCACGGGGTTCAAGCCATGCGTTTTCGGTACCGGCCTCCAACCTGACGGAGGCCGAGCTTGTACTTCATCTGGATGGCGATGCCGACTTCGAGCAAAGCTTTATAACCGCCCCCAGCGCCGAAAAACCGGACTTCGATGGCGCCGGCCCTGTCAACAACAACACGAACTGCAATGCCTGTCATCAACGTGACGGACGGGGCACGCCTCCGGGCGGCGGTATCAGCACGCAAAAGATGGGCAGCGTCGAGTCATTATTTCTGCGTATCAGTATCGAGTCCGATGAAACCCGGAGCTGTATTCCCTCCGCCGGGAATGATTACTGCGCACCGCTGGCTGTGCCCAATTTTTCCACCCAGTTGTTTCATCGCGGCCAGGCGCTTGTCCGCCCCGATTCGCCCGGCACCGGTCAGGCCGATGTCTATGTCAGCTATGAGTATTCCGAAATTGAATACCTTGACGGTGAAATACAGTCAATGCGCAAGCCGGTATTCGACATCAGAAACCCTTACGACTCACCCGGCGAAAGCCTGTCGACCTTCGACACACCAGCAAGCCGTCTGTTGCAGGCAGATGTCAAAACCAGCCCCCGGCTGGGTATGCCGGTATTCGGCCTGGGATTACTCGAAGCAATCGACGAGGCGGATATTCTCGCGCTGGCGGATGAAGCGGATTCGAATAACGACGGCATCTCGGGTAAGCCCAACCGGGTATACGACCCGGCCAAGCGGCTCGCGGGCGATCCGAACCCTGTCAGTCTGGGACGCTTCGGCTGGAAGGCCAATACGCCGTCGGTTATGGTCCAGTCTTTAGGCGCATTGCGTGGCGATATCGGTATCACCAACTTTTTGTTCCCTCAGGAAAGTATTGAAGGGACGGATTTGCATAATGACTACCTGACCCGCAATCCGCTGGACACGGGCCGCGATGAAGACGGAAACCCCGAAGCCAGTGAAGCATTCTCTTTGGCGGTGACATTCTACGCACAGACACTGCACGTACCTGCACGGCGCGATACCGAAGCCCCTGAAACCATTCGTGGCGCAACACTGTTTGAAGCCGCCGGCTGCACCGCCTGTCATCAGCCCACCTTCGTAACCGGAACACACCCGGACGGAATCGCCGCCCTGTCAGGTCAGACGATTCACCCCTTTACGGATATGCTGCTACACGACATGGGCGAAGGGCTGGCCGACGGAAGACAGGATTTTCAGGCCGATGGCCGCGAATGGAAAACCCGTCCGCTGTGGGGCATCGGCCTGACCAAAGTCGTCAATCCGCAAGCCGGCTTTTTGCACGACGGCCGGGCCCAATCGCTCGAAGAAGCCATTTTATGGCATGGCGGCGAAGCGGAAACGGCAAAAGAAAATTTCCGGACCATGAAGAAAAGTGACAGAGCTGCATTAATTAGATTTCTCGACTCTCTTTAAACGCCGCTGCCAAACCTGCGTATCAGCCGGCCCTGCTCATAAATCATAGGAAACCGTTAATTTAATATTGCGACCCGGCTCATAGTCCTGCAGATAGAGTTCACCGAACCGCGGGTGCAGACTCAAACCGGTGCGCGATGACTGAGAGGCGTAGAACTCATCGAAGATATTATCGATGCCGACGGTGACACCCAGGCCTTTTATGCTCTTCGGCGACCATTTTGCCGATACATTATGCACGGAATAACCATCTTTGGCGTTGTCCGCGGTGGCACCGTCCAGATCCAGGTCCGCTTTGACGTCATCGACAAGCAGACTCTCCCAATGCAAAGACAGATCGGTTGAGGAAAGCCGGTAATCCAGATTCAGACTCAGCGTATCGCCCTGCGTCCGGTCAAGCCTGGCCCCATCCAGTGCGGTGTATTGAGCAAACGCATCCAGCTCACTGTCGGCTTTCGAATAAGTCAGCAGGGCTTTCAACGCCCCTTTGTCATAAGCGATATAGGCTTCGAAACCTGTGATTTCCATATCACCGACATTGTCCTTCCAGCTGCCCTCATCGTTCGGTGCGTAGTCGTAGATATAATCATCCAGCGTGGTCTGAAAGACCGTCACCCCGGTGGCGAAACGTTCCGCGCCCAGCATTGCATCTTCATAGGCCAGCGAAAGTTCGGAGTTCAAACCGGTCTCGGCCTGTATATCCGGATTCGGCGTATCGAAGAGCCCGCCACCGGTAAACACTTCGCCGATTTCCGGCGCTTTGAACAGCTGGGTTGTACTGAGACTCAGCAACAGCTTGGATGTGGGCGTATATTCAAGCGCCAGCGCACCGGTCACTTCACTGAAGGTATCCTTGACGAGTGTTGCATCGACATCGGCCTGATTGAATCGAATACCGGGCGTAACAGCGATGTTGTCGTTGATCGCGTATTGGTCCTGAACATACACGGCGACAATTTCAGAACTTTCGTTTGATTTATCCGTGTTGCCGGTGTCGTAGCGCGCCTGATACTCGGTATCGTATTTGTTCAGCTCCAATCCGTAAGTCAGCGTATTTCTGCCTGCACTGGTTTCACCCAGCATATTAAGGCCGGTGTTTTGCGCCTCGCCCTTGATCTTTCCGGCCGAATCGGCGAACGCCTCATTATCCGCCCAGCCGCTCTCATCCCTTTTCAGTTTACTTGTATTTCCATAGACAGCAGTTTTCAAATACGAGTGACCGCCCCAGTCGAGGTCGTAGTTCAAGGTCAGGGTGTCGCGGGTAAATTCTGTCGGCCACAACAGAGGAATGCCCAGGTTGTTGGTAATCGCAAGATCCGTGGCAAGCCCCATATCGGGCCGGTAACTGTAATCGCCTTCATCCTTGTAAGACTCCACGCCCAGTTCGAGACGCTGACTCTCGTCGATATCCCAGCCGAATTTCAGCAGTCCGTCGGTCAGCTCACCCTCCAGGCCACGGACCGTACCGTCCGTGCCGTCGATTTCATTACCGCTGAAGTCTTTGATTTTCCCGCCGCCGACTTCATAGTTATCGCGATCGACCGCATTGTAGTAACCCAGAACATCTAAGGAATCGCTCAGCTTTCCAAATCCCGTCAGCGCAACGCTCGTACCGGAGTTGTCGCCGTAAGCCGCCTGAACACGACCGCCGAATCGTTTGCCATCCCTGAGCAGTTGCGATGCCGACTTTGTTTCAAAACGTACCGATCCGCCCAGTCCGCCGTTTAAAACCGAATTCGTTCCTATATCGATCTCCACGGCTTGCAGTATGTCGGCATGAATCTGCAGGTTGCCCATATGGTGGTACATATAGCTGTTCTGACTGGCGCCATCGATCGTGATCTGCAAATCCTTGTCATCCATACTTCTGATGGTAATCCGCTGATTGAGGGAGTGTGCACCCCCGACATCCACGCCGGGGATAGTGCGTAACAGATCGCTGACATGATCGGCCTGCTTGATCGCCATCGTGTCATCTTCAAGTTTTATCGACGAAGCCTTGACCTCTGTTCCCCAGACCTGTACTTCTTCGAGGGTTTCCGCCTCCCCGTCTGCGTTCTGCGCATAAACGGGCAGCGACATGGCATTGGAGATTGCGATGGCCAGCAGGGTTGCCGGCACGGGGAAACTGGTTTCAGGTATTTTTCGTTGGTGATCGGTCATAAGGAATACTTCTTTGTCGCCTTTATTAGTAATAGTTCGCAATCATGATATGATAATCATTCGTATTTATTGATCAAACTTACTATTACCTAGCGTCAAATCGCTATTCGATATCGTCAAACCAGAAAACCGCCATGCCACAAGCCAACCCGCCAATGTTCACGAATGTGCTGAAAATCGGCGATCTTGAAAACGTCGGATCGGGTATGGGAATCAAAAAAGGCGGCGCCAGTGGCCCCAAGAACAATCCCGTCATGGCCGGTGACTGGCATTTCCAGTCGAGAACTAACGGCCTGCGGCTTCACTACGGAACTTTCCATGCTCTTGAAGACATGACTTTTTCCTTCGAGCTGCCTCCCGGGCTTAGCCTGACGATGGTGTTCGACGGTTCCTTGCAGTTTGCTCTGTCTTCCCATGTTTATGAAATGGGTAAAAAATTCAAACCGGCCGAGTGCTGCGGCTTTGCGATCGACCGTCCGGAAGTCATTACCCGGCAACTGCAGAAGAACGATTTTGTCAAAAAGGTCAATGTATTTGCAGAAAAGGACTGGCTGCTGGCCTGCTGTCAATCCCGGACGGAAATAAAACAGCTGGAGCGTGTTTTTCATCAACACGCACAACCCAAAATCTGGCGCCCTAGCAGCACGATATTGCAGACTGCCGGCAACATTGCGCAATACGGA
>JAGRHW010000094.1 GCA_020444765.1 Gammaproteobacteria bacterium
CCCGCCTGCGAGGATTACGATATGTGGCTGAAAATCTGCGCCCGCGAGCCGGTGCTTTACGTCGAAACACCGATTATTCGTAAATACGGCGGCCATGCGGATCAGCTTTCGCGAAAATTCTGGGGCATGGACCGCTTCCGGATCAAAGCCCTGCACAAGCTCTTACTAGGCGATCAATTAAGCAGCCGTGACCGACGCTCGGCCGCTGCCATGCTGGCCCGCAAGGCGCGGATCTTCGCCAAGGGCGCGCGCAAACACGGCCGCCCGCAGGAGGCCGATCACTACGAAACCCTGGCGCAAACCTTCGATGTCTGATGCCCTGCAAAACCCGCTCTATCTGGTGGTCGCGCTGCAAAGCGAAGCCAACCCGCTGATCGAACAGTTCAGCCTGAAAGCCGTGCGTAACGGCCCCTTGCGTTACTTTGAACGCGACACCGTCAGGCTGATGATCAGCGGAATCGGCAAAACCAGCACGGCCGCCGCCACCGCCGCCCTGCTGCATGGGCGGGACGATCTCGACAAGGCGGTTTGTCTGAACATCGGTATTGCCGGGCATGCCAGCCTTGATCTCGGCACGCTGTTCGTTGCCCACAGGATCAGCGATGTGGCCAGTGGCAAGCACTGGTTTCCACCTTTGACCTTCAATCCGCCATGCCCGACCAGCCAGCTCGATACGCTCGACGCACCTTCCGGCGTTTATCCTGACAATACAGGTCTGGATATGGAGGCTGCCGCCTTTTATCCGGTTGCAAGCCGTTATACCGAAGCCGAGCTGACCCAGGTGGTGAAGATTGTTTCCGACACGCCGGAACATTCGCTCGAAGCGCTCGACAAGCAACGCGTCACGCAACTGGTCGGCGACGCCCTGCCCGCCATCGGTCAGATTGTCGGCCGACTCGACGCTCTGGCCTGCCGGCAATTCGACGCTTCGCCGATCCGCAAACGTTGCGACCAATTCGCCGAACGCTGGCATCTGACCGTCAGCCAGCAAAATACCCTGCGGCGACTGCTGGAACGCCATCAGGCCTTATTCCGGGAGTTGCCAAGCGTGGATTCGCTGGCCCGGGCCGCCAATGGCAAAGCATTGTTGAAGCAGCTGGAGAGCAGTCTCGTTCCGGAAGGCGGGCGCGCGCCGTGATCGACACGATCTACATTGAAGAAGCGGCCGCCGAATTTGCAAAAACCGACCAGATCCTGGCGCGTTTTCCCCGCGCCCGGAAAATCACCGTGCGCCGTTACGGCGAGATTTTCAATCCGAAAGCACAAAACTTCCGCCTGCAAAAAAACAATCCGGCATTGATTCTGGCCGTCAAGCACGACGGATTCGTGCTGCCGGCACCCGCTCATTACGGCATAGGCGGCGAACACAATTACTATTTTTCTCACATGATGAACTGCGTATACGACTGCCGTTATTGCTTTTTACAAGGCATGTACCAATCTGCCAACTACGTGGTATTCGTCAATTTCGAGGATTTTTTCTCAGCGATCGGCGAACAGCAGGGGTTGCTTGGCGAAAGCCGGCAGAACGGCTGGTTTTTCTCCGGTTACGATTGCGATTCGCTGGCGCTGGAACCGGTCACGCAGTTTATCCACGACGCCCTGGATGAATTTGCAAAACTGCCCGATGCGCGACTGGAACTCAGAACCAAAAGCACGCAAATCCGCCCCTTGCTGAAACGCGAGGCAATGGCCAACTGCGTCGTCGCCTTCAGTCTCTCACCAGCGGAAATCGTCGCCGCGCTGGAACACAAAACCGCCAGCCTGGAAAAGCGCGTACAGGCGGCCAAAACGCTCGGCGAACGCGGCTGGCCGATCGGCCTGCGTTTCGATCCGATCATCGGTACGGAAAATTTCCAGGCCGTTTACCGCCGGTTTTTCGATTTCGTTTTCAGCGAACTGCCGGAATCTTTCATCCATTCGGTCAGTCTCGGGCCGTTTCGTCTGCCAAAACCTTTTTATAAAAAAATGCTTCAACTGTATCCGGAAGAACCGATGTTCGCCGCTGACATGCAGGCCCATGACAATCTGGTGTCTTATGAAACGCAGGCTGAACAGCAAATGCTGGCTTTTTGCCGCGAGAGGATTCTGCAATCGATTCCCGACGGGAAATTTTTTCCCTGCGTGGAGATAGCGCCATGAAGCGCCGCTGCTTTGTCATCAGCGGGACAAGCCGTGGTATCGGATACGCAATTGCCGACGCCCTGCTCGCCAGCGGCCATTTTGTTTACGGCATTTCACGCAGCGAACCCGAAGGACTAAGTGACCACGATAATTTCCGCTGGCTGCAAGTCGATCTTGGCGACGGCGCCGCAAGCGAGGCCGCGATGCGCCGGCTTTTATCCAGCGACACCACAATCGATGGCCTGATCAATAATGCAGGCAGCGGGCTTTTCGGCTCGCTGGAGGAATTCTCCTTCAGCCAGATCGAGCAATCCCTGCGAATCAATCTGCTGGCGTCGATCCAATTGACACGGCTGCTGATCAGCACGCTCAAACGACAAGCCCGCTCGGACATCGTTTTTATCGGTTCCGAATCAGCACTGCAGGGCGGGCGTTACGGCAGCCTCTACAGCGCCGCCAAATTCGGCCTGCGCGGTTTTGCCCAGGCCCTGCGTCACGAATGCTCAAACAGCAACACCCATGTCAGCATCGTCAATCCCGGCATGGTGCGCAGCAGTTTTTTTGACGGCTTGCATTTCGAACCCGGTGAACACGCCGACAACGCCCTGCTGCCCCGGGATGTCGCTGACGCGGTAATGACGATCATCAACGCACCGGATCACGCCCTGATCGACGAGATCAATATGACGCCGCTGAAACGCGTGGCACGGAAAAAAGGCCGTTAGCCGGGAGACCAGCGCACCAAATAATTGCACGCGAAACATCAGCCGGTCTGTTGCGTCGATACCGGTTGCCGGCACTTCAGCCAGCCTGTTCCAAATACAGGTGTAACCTCCACTGATACCTGTACCGGTTTGTAATAAAAACGACTGTACGTCACCGCTCTTATCGGTAAACTTTCTTTACTCAAAACCAGCGTACAGGCCAGCGACATTTTTTATCTGTACTAGAATTGTACGTGCATTGTTTCTCAGTCAGCCGGTTGCCTGGTTGATTGATTCAGAGCACTAAAAATCCACCTTCCATGGAGCCGGCAGCCTGGCTTGCAGCCGCCGTTATCGGCATTGCAATGGAGAGAACATGAAAGCGATCTCGTCACTCGCCTCTTCCGCGATGATGTGACTCGGGAAAGCTTTCCCATACTTGTAAAGATTCTGGGCGAACTGCTTTTACTTGCTACAATAATCTTTTACCAATGAGAGCGGTGATTCAGCAATTGCAACAATTTGCTGCCTTCTGAGCAGTCGAGGCCAACGGTTTCGCCCGCTGCTCCGCACGCTTGGCGCAGGGCAGTCAGAAACAGCCAAGAGGAATTATGATTTCACATAGACACAAATGCATTTTCATCCACATTCCGAAATGCGCCGGAACAAGTATTGAAGAAGCCTTGGGCCACCTTGACGGCCACACGGGAAGAGGTGGGCAGGACCATAGATCCATACGCCATCTCCAGCCCCTGCAGACCAACCGCTTTTCATTATCCAACGATAATATTTATGAGATTGCAAAAAGATTAAAGCGGCAATATTTTAAAAGCGAACTCAACCATCGAAACAAATATACGGTTACGGACACACAATACGATTCATATTTTAAATTTACGTTTATCCGCAACCCGTGGGCTCGAGCATTTTCATGGTACAAGGCCGTAATGCGTGACGAAATTACAAAGAAAGGCCTGCGTATAACAGGCAACCCTTCGCTGGAAGAAGCACTTAAAACACATGCCGGCAAGGGTTTGTTAAAACCCCAGCCTTACTGGATAAAGGATTTCACCGGCACTATCCACCTTGATTACATTGGCCGTTTTGAAACACTGGAAGATGATTTTGAGGAAGTCCGTAAAAAAGCAAATTTACCTGAGATTAAACTACCTCATCGACTAAAAGGTTTGGGTGGAGAATATCGCAAACACTATACGGAAACCGCCAAGAAAATTATCGCCAAGATATATGAAGAGGAAATCGCCTTATTTAAATACACCTTCTGACCTTCATTCGCTGAAACCTGTTTTGCTGTATACTGTGATTTCTTTTTTGTCGATCAGCCTCATCGGCCGCTAGGCGGAGCGAGAAACAGCTTATGACTGAGGTATTCATCCGCTATATACACTTCATCGGCATACTGAGCCTGTCGTCGATGCTTGTCGTGGAACACACACTGCTCAAGACACAGCTGACGATCGCCGAGGTAAAACGTCTCGCCGTGGTGGATGCCATTTATGGTCTTTCAGCAGTCGTCACCTTCCTTGCCGGGTTGACACTCTGGCTATGGGTCGGCAAACCGCCCGCCTTTTACACCGGCAATCCGGTTTTTCATGCCAAACTGGGCGTATTCATTCTGCTTGCATTACTTTCCATCCTGCCAACGGTTTTCTTTCTGAAACACCGAAAGTCCGGCCAGACACATATCGAAGTGCCAAAAATGATAATCCATCTTGTGCGGCTTGAGCTTGTAGTGTTGCTTGTCATTCCGGCCCTGGCGGTGTTGATGGCTCATGGTTACGGGCTCGCCTGAGCGCTTTCAGATCTGCCAATCTCTATCTTCAGACTTTCCCGTTCAGAAATTTCCACCTCAGCTCCTGGTGCAATTGCTCGGCAAATCACTCAAAAAAGCGTCTCTGGAAGCTGTTTAGAATCTCGGTAAGTTATCATTCAGGTCCGGATGTGAAATAATGCAATCCGGGCAGATTTTTACTTCAGGTGTAAAACTCATGGGACATTTGATTTCCAAACAGGATGCAAGCTTCAGGCGACAGGTCGAGGCGTGCGAATTTCCTGTAAAAAAGTTCGATCACAGAGCGCATTTGCGACTGGCTTATATCTATCTCGCCGAAAACAATCCACATTCGTCCACGCAGCTTATGCGCGAGGCGTTAAATGGTTTACTAAAATCTGCAGGCGTGGACCCTGATCAAAAGTATCACGAAACGCTGACGGAAGCCTGGATTCTGGCGGTTGATCACTTTATGCATAAAACGGAAAGTTCGACATCGGCAGACGATTTTATCGATCAGCACCCGATCATGCTGGATTCGAACATCATGCTGACTCACTATTCCGCCGACGTGCTTTTTTCAGAGAATGCACGCAAGGCTTTTGTCGAACCGAATCTCGACCCCATACCCAGATACCGTTTTTCCTAGGCCCTGTTTCCGTTAGTTTCAGCAAAAGTATGCCATACTCTGTTTATGCTATTGGCATCAATAAAGCTTCTTAGAACGGGTATTTCCTATAACCATGAGTAAAAAATTACAGGTTGCTATCGTATTCGGCGGACGTTCGGCTGAGCATGAAGTGTCGCTGCAGTCAGCGAGAAACGTCATCAATGCACTCGACAAAAGCAAATACGAACCTGTCCTCGTGGCGATAGATCGCGACGGCAACTGGTATCTCAACAGCGATTCAATCCCCCTGCTGAACGAAGAAAACCCGGAAGCGATTCGCCTGAACCGGATGGGCGAGGAAGTAACCTTCATTCCCAGACAGGGCAAGGGCGAACTGATCGGACTCGGCTCGGACAAGGGATCGAATCAGATTGATGTGGTGTTTCCCGTGCTGCACGGACCGTACGGAGAGGATGGGTCGATTCAGGGATTGATGAAACTGGCCAATCTGCCGTTTGTCGGCAGCGGTATTCTCGGCTCCGCGGTTTCAATGGACAAGGATATCTCCAAACGGCTGCTGCGACAGGCCGGACTGCCGGTCGCCGACTACATCGTGATACGTAACGCCTCCATCAGTGACGCCGAGGCCGCCGAGATCGGGGAACGGCTTGGATTACCGGTATTCGTGAAACCCGCCAACCAGGGATCGTCGGTCGGCATAAGCCGGGCGGGCAATGAAAAGGAACTGATCGCGGCCATACAGGAAGCGGCGAAATTCGACCGCAAGATACTTGTCGAGCAATCGATTACCGGTCGTGAAATCGAATGCGCGGTGCTTGGCAATGAACAGCCGATTGCTTCGATCGCCGGCGAAATAATCGCGGCCGACGGATTTTATTCCTACGACGCAAAATACATCGACGAAAACGGCGCGATACTTGAGATACCGGCCAGAATTTCGCCATCCGAACTTGAGGAAATCCAGCAAACCGCCATTCGCGCCTTTCAGGCTCTCGAATGCACCGGTATGGCCCGCGTCGATATGTTTCTGACGAAAGACGGAAACATCTACGTGAACGAGATCAATACCATCCCTGGCTTTACCAAGATCAGCATGTATCCGAAGCTGTGGGATTACTCGGGTATCGCCTATCCAGAACTGATCGACCGGCTTATCCAGCTGGCGATAGAAGAGCATAAGGCCAGTTCCAGTCTGCGGATCACCCGCTGACCCAGATTCGCCAATAATAAAGCAAGCTCGACCCCTTTCAGCGTTTCCGCCAAAGCCGATACAACCTTTTTTCGCCAACCGGACTTTCAGTCAAGCGCAGCATATTTTTCCCAGATCCGCACCATCTCGTCCGAAAACAAACAGACGGCAATCGATAAATCGGCAAAACCCGTTTGCCGACAGACCGCCAGCGCAACCCGCGCCGCCTCATCGGCAGGATAACCGTAAACGCCGCAGGAAATCGCCGGAAAGGTAATGCTGGTGCAGTCATTGGTCTGCGCCAGTTTCAGGCTGTTGTACCATGCCCTGGCCAGAAGGCGTTGCGGCTGCGGATCGGCAAAATACCGCGGGCCGACGGTATGGATGACAAAACGCGTCGGCAGCTTACCCGCCGTGGTAATGCGCGCTTCACCGACCGGACAACGCACGCCGTCTTGCTTGGGCAAGGCCAGACAGGCTTCAAGCAGCGCCGGACCGGCGGCGCGGTGAATGGCCCCGTCAACGCCGCCGCCACCGGTCAGACTCGGATTGGCGGCATTGACGATCGCATCGCCGGTCGCGCGGGTTATATCGCCCTGATAAATCCGTATCGCAGGCATGCTCAGCCCCACCACTCGCGCAGCAGAAAGACCAGCGTGATCACGCCAATCACCGACAGGTTCAGGCGCAGGCCGACCCGCATCATATCCTGCTGCGTGACCTGCGCGGTGGCGTGAACCATGGCATTCGGTGGAGTCGCCACCGGCAGCATAAACGCCATCGAGGTACCGATCGCCACTGGCAGTACCAGCGAACCGGCATCCACACCAATCTGCAAGGCCAGCCCCATCAGGACCGGCGCCAGACTGGCGGTCACCGCGGTGTTGGAAATCAGCTCGGTGGCGAACACCGCCAGCATCACCAGTAACAACAGCAGTACCGCAAACGGCAAGGCGCCGGCCGGACCGCCGAGTTGCTCGGCCAGCCATTGCGCGGCACCGGATTCGGTAAGCCCGCGACCCAGCGTCAGGCCACCGCCCAGTAACAGCAGCACGCCCCAGTGAATACCCCGCTCCAGCGCCTGCCAATCGACACAGCGGGCCAGCACCAGCATCAGCATGGCCAGCATCGAGACGCTGGCCGCACCGAGCGTGGCTTGCGGCCAGCCCAGCGACTGGGCCAGCCGTGGTCCGAACAGCCACAGCAACAGGGTCAGAAAAACGATGATCAGGGTACGCCGTGCTTCAACCGACAAAGCCTCGGCTTCCGGCAACTGCATGGTACTGACGCTGGACACGGCGGGTGGAAAGACCCACAGCAAAATCCGGTACGCCAGAAGCAGCGATAACAGGCTGACCGGCACGCCGGCCAACACCCAGTCGAGAAAGTCCATCTGCAACAAACCGGCAGCGATGGCGTTGGGCGGGCTGCCGATCAACGTGGCAATCCCGCCGATGCTGGCGCCGTAAGCCACACCGAGCAAAAGCAGCCTCGCCAGATTGCGATCACCGACGTGCCCGGCCAGCACGCCGCCAACCACCGGCAATAACAACGCCACGGTTGCAGTATTTGAAATCAACATCGACAGACCGGCCGAGGTCAGCATCAGCGCCGCCAGCAAACCCCGGCTGCCGTCTCCGGCCAGATGCACCACCCGCCGCGCCAGCCACAGATCGATCCGGTTGACCTGCACCGCCACGCCCAGCGCATAACCGCCCAGCACGAGAAACACGACCTGATCGCCGAAGGACAGAAAAGCCTCTGCCGGAGTAAAGACACCGCCGGCAACCAGCGCGGGCGCCACCAGCAAGGCGGTCACAGGCAACGGCAGAGTCTCGGTCAGCCACAACAGGGCGGCCGCCAGCGCCGTCGCCAGTGCCGCAGCCCGCACCGCGCCCAGCGGGCTGCAAAGCCACCAGATCAGGCCTGCCAGCAAGGCGATGATCAGAAATCGCAACCAGGCGGGTACACGTTGCAGCTGGCCGCTGTCGGCCAGCGGGCTTTCACCGGTAGGTTGCGGGGGTTGTTGAATGGACAAGGCCATGGTGTGATATCAGCACGTTTGCTTCAGAAAGATCCGCCTGAACCCGACAGTGCGGTAAACGAATAAAAACCGATAGAGCTCGCCGGCACCAAAACCACAAGCCCTTCCCTGCTGTCCGGACACGGAACGTACCCACCACCTGTTCGGGTGGTTGCATCTGGCCGTGGAGGTCCGCCCCGGGGGATGTCGTTTCGTCGCCATGATATTCAACTGCCGCCTGATTCGGATTGCATTAAAACACAAATACGGCCGCACCCGATAAGCCTGTAAATGTCAGCCTGGCATCAATTGCCATCACTATGGCGTCTTTCGCCAGACTATGGCGCAATCAGCCTGCCTATACTTTGCCCGGTTGAAAATCCCCGTACAGAAACAGACAGGAAAAAAATGGCAAACACGGCATTGATCACCGGCGCGTCGAGCGGTATAGGTTTGGAGCTGGCGCGCATTCACGCCGGCAAGGGCGGTAATCTGATTCTGGTTGCGCGCTCGAAAGACAAACTGGAAACACTGGCGACCGAGTTGAGTGATCATCACGGCATTAAAGTAAGCGTCATCGCCGAAGATCTGTCCCGGGCCGAATCGGCACAGACTATCTTCGAGCAAACCGAGGCACTGGGGCTTCAGGTCGACACACTGATCAACAATGCCGGTTTTGGCGGGCACGGCCGGTTTCATCAACGCGAGCTGGCCGCCGAACAGGCGATGATGCAGGTGAATATGGTCAGCCTGACCAATCTGACGCACCTGTATCTTCAGGGCATGGTGGCGCGTCGACAGGGGAAAATCCTCAATGTATCCTCGACGGCCTCGTTTGCTCCCGGCCCTTTGCAAGCGGTTTATTACGCCAGCAAGGCTTACGTCACCTCGTTTACTCAGGCGATAGCCGATGAGGTGGCGGAGTTTAATATCACCGCAACGGCTCTGTGTCCGGGCGCGGTGGCAACAGGCTTTGTCGCCGCCGGTAATCTGCAGGGCGTGGCTATCTGGAAAAACGCAAAATCCCCCCGCTCGGTGGCGGAATTCGGCTATAAGGCGATGGAAGCAGGCGAACTGGTCGCCATCAATGAACGTTCGCTGCGCTTGATGTTTAACTGGATCACGCCCTTGCTGCCACGCAAGACCTTGTTGAAAATGTCCCGCAATGCGATGGAAAAGTCCAGCTAACGCCGGAAACCCTATGAAGCAGGCAAGTAAATTCACGGTATCGCCGAACTGGCAGGTTCTGCTGAACGATATGCAAATCGATACGGCGGCAGCGCTGGTTTACGCCGGTCTGCCGGCCGATCTGTTCACGCGGCACGATGCCAGCCTTTCGCCGTCAGCGTATTTCCGGCTCTGGCACGGCCTGGAAGCCGTGGCGGACGGGCGTGAGATTCCTCTGCTGCTGGCCGAGCATTTGTCGGCCGAAGCCTTCGATGCGCCGCTGTTTGCGGCCCTGTGCAGCCCGGACCTCAATACAGCTCTGCGGCGAATCAAACAATACAAGCCGTTAATCGGCCCGTTGAATCTCAATGTCGAAATCGGCCAAAAGCGCACATCCCTGGCTGTCGCCTGTTACGGACATCCGGAGCTTTTACCCGCAACCCTGGCACTCAGCGAACTGGTCTTTTTCACCGCGCTCGCGCGTCTGGCCACCAGAAAGAAGCTATCACCACTCAAGATCGTTTTGCCCGATTTGCCCGACAGGCTCTCCGCTTATACGGCGTATTTTGGCTGCAAACCCGTGCCGGGCAAACGCGCGGAAATACACTTTGCGGCCGATGACGCCAGACGCCCGTTTTTAACCGCGAATGCCGCCATGTGGACTTTTTTCGAGGAAAACCTCCAACGGAGACTGGCAGACCTCGATGCCACGGCGACAACCACCGAACGGGTCAAGGCGGTTTTGCTGGAATCCCTGCCCGCCGGCGACAGCGCCATCGAAACAGTCGCCGCCAGGCTGGCCACGAGCAAACGCAGCCTGCAGCGCAAGCTCGCCGCAGAAGCGCAAAGCTACCAGTCCGTGCTGCAATCGGTGCGCGCGGAACTGGCCGACCATTACCTGCAGGAATCGACAATATCGCTGGGCGAAATTTCCTTTCTGCTCGGCTTTCAGGAAGCAAGCTCGTTTATCCGCGCCTTCACCGCCTGGAAAGGACTGCCACCCGGTAGCTATCGGCAGCAATTCCGCTAAGCCTGGAAATGCCAGCCTGTCTGCCTGCGGTTTAACTGAAAGAACGTCATCGCCGGATAATCCGCAGCTGGATTCCCGACAGGAGCACTCGGGAATGACAAGGCCATCGACCCGTGCACTCTCGCCGACGCCCTGCAATAACAGACAGACCAGCACTGTCATAAAACCACTTCATCATCCCTGAATAGCTCTGTCCGAAAAACGTCATCCCCGAACGCTTTAGTCGGGGATCCAGCAACAAACCATCGCCAAACCACTTCTCCTGATAATATGAACCTGTCTGCTTGCGGTTTAACCCGTAAGAACGTCATCGCCGGATAGTCCGCA
>JAGRHW010000095.1 GCA_020444765.1 Gammaproteobacteria bacterium
CCTTCGCTAAAATATTCTTACGGTACACCGATTCTCAGTCCTTCGATGGAATCGTTCAGCGTCGCGCTGTAATCCTCGACCGAGCGATCCATGCTTGTAGAATCCTTGTCGTCAAAACCCGACATGGCTTGTAATAACAAGGCACAATCCTCGGCCGTGCGCGCCAGCGGCCCGCCCTGATCGAGACTCGAGGCAAACGCGATCATGCCGTAGCGCGAGACCCGGCCGTAACTGGGTTTGATACCGGTTACCCCGCAAAACGCAGCCGGCTGGCGTATCGAACCGCCGGTATCCGTACCGGTCGCGCCGGGCGCCAACCCCGCGGCGACCACCGCCGCACTGCCGCCTGACGAACCGCCCGGCACGCGTTGCGTATCCCAGGGATTTTTTGCCCCGCCGTACCAGCTGTTCTCATTGGACGAACCCATCGCAAACTCGTCCATGTTCGCCTTGCCCAGCATCACCGTACCGGCGGTCTTGAGTTTGCTGACAACCGTCGCATCGTAGGGAGCGGTAAAATTATCCAGCATTTTCGAACCGCAGCTGGTCTTCAGCCCTTCGGTACAGAAAATATCCTTGTGCACGATCGGCAGACCGGTCAAGGCGCCGGCCCGGCCGGCCGCCCGCTCGGCATCCGCCTGTTGCGCAGCCGCCAGGGCATGATCGGCATCGACCGTAATCAGGGCATTGATGGTCTCGTTGTGAGCTTCGATGCGCTCGAGATAATAGCGGGTCAGTTCGACACTGCTGATTTGCTTGTCGGCAAGCATGCGCCCGAGTTCGGCTATTGTATTGAAATGCATGGTGAGGCTATTCCGTTTCTGACAAGTGGTTGAACAAGAAAAACCACACCGGGTTATTCTATGACTTTTGGTACGAGATACAGACCGTCTTCCACCGACGGCGCAATCGACTGAAACTTTTCATGCTGATCGGTTTCGGTAACCCGGTCTTCGCGCAAACGCTGTACCGCATCCAGCGGATGCGCCATCGGCTCAACGCCACTGGTGTCGACCGCATTCAGTTGTTCGACAAGCGCCAGCACGTCTGCCAGATTCTTGACATACTGCGGAAGACTTTCGTCCTTGACCTCGATACGCGCCAGGTGCGCTATGGTTTTGACATCCTCAATTCCCAGGGGCATGGTATAAAACTCACTGCATTGGTTTAAAAAATCGGCCCGACCGCATCGGAATCCGCGTATCCAGCAGCAATTATAACGCGATGCGAACGCATTGCAGAAAATCTCGTCACGTTAAAAATCCCGCAACGTGGCAAATGTGAATTATTTGTCCACGGAAAATTTACGATTGAAGCTGGCGTGGAAATTGATTTGTTCTTTACTGTTTGAAGATAGGGTCGCGGGTGCTAGAATCGCGCGCTAGCCGCAGCACCATCCTTTCCGCCACTTATATAACTGACGAACTCTTAAATAAATTATGCTTCTGAAACGTTTACGGGGCCTGTTCTCGACCGATCTTTCCATCGATCTTGGAACAGCTAACACGCTGATCTACGTCAGAGGCCGCGGTATTGTGCTGGATGAACCATCCGCGGTTGCCATTCGCACTGATCTGGCCCATAACGGTTCCCGTCGCATCGAGGCATACGGTATCGAAGCCAAACGCATGGTGGGCAGAACGCCGCAACATATTCAGGCGATCCGTCCGATGCGCGACGGCGTTATCGCGGACTTCAACATTACCGAAAAAATGTTGCAGCACTTTATCAAGAAGGTTCATGACGCGCGCTTTTTCCGCCCGAGTCCGCGGGTACTGGTTTGTGTTCCCTGCGGTGCTACGCAGGTCGAACGCCGAGCCATTAAGGAGTCGGCGATGGGCGCCGGTGCGCGCCAGGTTTTTCTGATCGAAGAACCCATGGCCGCTGCGATCGGCGCCGGCATGCCGGTCGACGAGCCGCGCGGTTCGATGGTTCTGGATATCGGCGGCGGCACTTCCGAAGTCGCCGTGTTGTCGCTCAACGGCATCGTTTATTCCGCTTCGGTGCGGATCGGCGGCGACCGCTTTGAAGAGGCAATCATCAATTACGTCCGGCGCAACTACGGCGCGCTGATCGGCGAGGCAACCGCCGAACAGATCAAACACGAAATCGGTTCGGCCTACCCCGGCAAGGAATTGCGGGAGATGGAAGTCAAGGGACGCAACCTCTCGGAAGGCGTGCCACGCTCGTTCACTCTGAACAGCAACGAAATTCTCGAAGCCTTGCAGGAGCCGCTTTACGGTATTGTTGCGGCAGTCAAAAAAGCACTTGAACAAACACCGCCTGAACTCGGCGCGGATGTTGCCGAGCGCGGCATCGTACTGACCGGCGGCGGCGCCCTGCTCAAGGATATCGACCGGCTGATCATGGAGGAAACCGGGCTGCCGGTATTGATCGCCGAAGACCCCTTAACCTGTGTCACACGCGGTGGCGGCCGTATCCTGGAGTTGATGGATGAGCACGGTCGAGATTTTTTCGCCGTGGAGTAATCAGGTGTTCCCGCATCCATGAAACCGATCTTCCAGCGCTCACCGACCCTGACCCTGAGATTGCTTTTTTTCAGTGCTCTGTCGGTCAGCCTGATGACGCTGGAACAGCACAACGACGATATCCACCTGCTGCGCACCCAGCTCAATCATCTGGTCTACCCGCTGCAATACCTGGTCAATCTGCCGACCCGTGGCGCCAATTGGGCCGGTGAGGCCTTTTCCTCTCACAGCCGTTTGATTGCGGAAAACCGTAAGCTGAAAAACAATCAGCTCATCCTGCAGTCGCAATTGCAAAAACTGGAACTGCTGGAAGCCGAAAACGAACGCCTGCAGAATCTTCTCAGCTCGGCCAAACGCGTCAAGCAACGCGTGCTGATCGCCGAGATGCTGGCCGTCGATATGGACCCGTACCGGCAGAATATCCTGATCGACAAAGGCAGCAACCATGATGTTTACGTCGGCCAGCCGATCATCGACGCGCACGGCATCATGGGGCAGATTATCCGGGTCTCGAGCAATTCATCCACCGCCTTGCTGATTTCCGACCCGAGTCATTCGATACCAGTTCGCGTGGTGCGTAACGGTTTGCGGTCGATTGCCACCGGCATCGGTCAGGCCGATCAGATCAAGCTCAATTTCATTCCGGGCAACGGTGATATAGAGGTCGGCGACGTACTGGTGTCGTCCGGACTCGGCGGCCGCTTTCCGGTCGATTTTCCGGTCGCCACCGTCTCGCGCGTGCGCCGGCCGGCCGGCAAGCCTTTTGCCACCGTCTTCGCGCAGCCGGCCGCCGAACTGGATCGCAGTCACGAAATTCTGCTGGTCTGGCAGGATGACGCGCCCGCCGTTCCCGACAGCAGCGAACCGGCGCCCGCGCAAAGCCAACAGCAACCCTGGCCGAGCATCGACAGCCTGGCGCTGCAGCTCGTTCAATCCCTGCCGGACGTTCGCTGATGCCGCGCCTGCAGCATTTCGGTCTGATTCCACTGACCATCATCGCCGCGCTGATGCTGGCCATCATTCCCCTGCCCGACTGGGGACGCTATGCGCGCCCGGACTGGGTGGGGCTGGTGATTATTTTCTGGAGCATCGTCCTGCCGCAGGTCTTCAGTATCGGCAGCGCCTGGATCACCGGACTTTTGCTCGATGTGATACTTGGCGCGCCGCTCGGACAAAATGCGCTCGGTTTTGTTATCGTCGTCTACATCACCTCGCGCATGCATCAGCAGTTTCTGACCGCGCCGCTCTTGCAACAGGCGTTTTTCGTCGCGATACTGTTACTGATCAAGCAGTTTCTGTCACTCTGGATCAACGGCATGACCGGCCATCTGGCCGATAATCTGTACTTGTATTTTGCGCCGTCACTGGTCGCCATGCTGCTCTGGCCCTGGCTGTTTATCGTAATGCGCGATCTGGGCAGGGGTCGCCGCCTGATTTAGGACAAGCCATGCGCGCCGTTTTTCTAGATACCGCAACCCTGGGACCCGACATCGACCTGTCACCGTTGACCGCAGACGGCAACGACTGGGTTCTCTATGACACCAGCGAACCCGCCGAGGTTGCCGCCCGCATCCGCGAGGCGGAAATCGTCGTCTCGAACAAGGCCATCCTCGACGCCGATGCCATCCGAGCCGCGAAATCCCTGCGCTATATCACCGTGCCGGCAACCGGCACCAACAACATCGCGCTGGATGTCGCGACAACGCTCAACATACCGGTCAGCAACTGTGTGGCCTACGGCTCGGCGTCGGTCGTCCAGCATGTGTTTGCGCTGATTCTGGCGCTGGCCACCCGCCTGCCCGATTATCATCGCGCCGCGCTCGATGGCCGCTGGGCGGCGAGCCCGATGTTCTGCCTGCTGGATTTTCCGATCCTTGAATTACATGGCAAGACACTCGGCATTATCGGTTATGGCGAATTGGGCAAGGGTGTCGGGAGACTTGCCGAAGCGTTCGGGATGCGGGTGCTGGTAGCCAATCGTCCGGGAAAAAAAACTCTCGACGACGATCGCCTGCCGCTTGATGAGTTACTGAAGCAATCGGATATAGTCACCCTGCACTGCCCGCTGACCAAAGATACCGAAAACCTGCTGACCGCGCGCGAGTTTTCACTGATGCCCGCTCACGCCTTTTTGATCAATTGCGCACGTGGCGGCATCGTCAATGAAAACGATTTGCGCGACGCACTGATTAACGGCGTGATCGGCGGTGCCGGTGTCGACGTGTTATCCGAAGAGCCGCCTCGTCACGGCAATCCTCTTCTGTCGGCCGATATTCCCAACCTGATCGTCACCCCACACAGCGCCTGGGCCAGTCATGAATCTCGCCAGCGGGTTGTGCAAATGACCGCTGACAATATCGCCGCCTTCAGCCGGGGTCAGGGATTGCGTATCGTCAACAGCGTCAGTCCGGAAAAAGGCTGAGACCATGGAAGAACGGCTCTACGCACTGGAAATCAAACTGATGGAACTGGAGCAGACTGTCAGCGAACTCAACGATGTGTTGACCGAACAATTCAAGGTCATCGATCAGCTGGAATACAGCAACAGGCAATTAAACAGTAAAATCGCGGCGCTCGGCGAGGCGGATGAAACCGATGTCCGCGATGAGCCGCCGCCACCGCATTATTGATCGCTTTACAGTATTATTCCGTGCCCAGTACAACGGTTTCGCCGTCGATGCGATAAGCCGGCACCGGCAGATTTTTTGTCGCGTGTTGAGACCGAAACACCCGGCCCGCCGAGTCGTAACGTGAGCCTCGGCAGGTATCGCGGAATCCACCCGGCCAGGGCTCCTGCATAAACGGTTCGTCGCTCGCCGGCAGCCATTCCAGCGAACAGCCAAAATCGGTGCCGCTTGCGATGGCGACAAAAATCTCCGGACTGCTCGAACGGAAATCATTTTTCATGGAAACCGGCTGTCTGGCCTTATCGGAATCGGCATCGCGCAGTCTTTCCTTTGGCATGGTACGCAGGCTGGCCTGCATTGCCGCATCGCGCTTGAGAATCAGCACCGGGCGTTGGTTCCACTCGATAAACAACACGTCGCCCACGGCTATGTCTGCGAGTGATATGCGCATAACGGGCTCGCGGTCTGTCGCTTTATCCGGCGCAGTGAGAAACGACATGCTGACCCAAAGCCCCAAAAGAACGATAAAACCGGACAACAGTTTGAGCAGACCGCGCAATATCGCGCGGCGTGTTTGCGTATCGGTTTTATCGCTCATCGGCTACACTGCCCGGATTGAAACCGGTTAAAAAATCCATCCTGATGACAGACGCTCCCCGCATCGTTGTTGTGGCTGCCGAGCCGGCACTGGCACCGAGGGCACGGCAAACCGCCGAACAACTCGGGCTGGCATTGTCCACCGACCCTGCGCTTGCCGCGGACATCTTTCTCGTCGTCGAGGAGGATCGTTATTTTTTACAGGCATCGGCAGAAAACCCGGCACAAATCAGTATTGATTTTACCGCGGGCAAGGCCTTGCATCGACGAAAATTCGGTGGCGGCATCAATCAACCGCTGGCAAAAGCGCTTGGCCTGCAAAAAAAATCGGTGACGACGGTGCTGGACGCAACCGGCGGTCTGGCGCGTGACGCGTTTGTCCTGGCCAGCCTGGGTGCGGAGCTGACCATCGTCGAGCAGTCTCCGGTCCTGTGCCTGCTGATCCAGGCCGCGATAGAAAAAGCGCTCGACGATGAAGAAGTCGCGCCCATCGTGCACCGGATGAAAATCATGCAGGGCGATTCTGTGGCGTTTTTGCGCACGATCGACAGGGCAGAAAAACCCGATGCCGTCTATCTCGATCCGATGTATCCGCCGCGACAAAAAACTGCGGCCGTCAAAAAAGAAATGCAACTCCTGCACAAACTGATCGGACCGGAAGGTGATTCAACGCAATTGCTGGAGGCCGCGCTGGATAGCGCAAAAAAACGCGTGGTCGTCAAACGTCCGCTGAAAGCCGCGCCACTCAGCCAGAGCGCTCTAGCCGGTTCGGTAAAGTCGGCCAACACGCGGTACGATATTTACACGCCGCGCCAACCATAATACAAACCGCTTAATTCAGGATTTCCGGACTGCCGATATGATAGCCCTGCGCGAAGTCCACGCCGAGATCGGTCACCGCCGACAGCAACTGACTGTTTTCAACACAGGTGGCGACCGTTTGCTTGCCGAGCGCCTGACCGATCTCGTTGATCGCCCGCACGGTTGCATGATCGATCGGATCATCCAGAATATCGCGCACGAAACGCCCGTCGATTTTCAGATATTGCACCGGCAGATTTTTCAGGTAAGCGAACGACGACAGTCCGCTGCCGAAATTATCCAGGGCAAAGCGGCAGCCCAGCTCGCCGAGATGATGAATGAATTTGGTCGCACTCGACAGATTGGCAATGGTCGCGGTCTCGGACAACTCCAGACATAGCTTGTGCGCCGGCACGCCGCTGTTGGCGATTTTGCGCTGCATGGTTTCGCTGAACACTTCGCTGGCGAACGACTGACCGGTCAGATTGATACTGCACATGCCGAGCTCGTCGATCAGGCGCGGATTGCGGCGCAGCCAGTCCAGCGTCAGGTCGAGCACGTTTTCGTCAAGCCGAGTGGCCAGACCGTAGCGTTCAGCGGCCGGCAGAAAAGCCTGCGGATTGATAATAGCGCCGGCCGAAGTTTCCAGGCGCATGAGGATTTCGAAGTAGTTTCGGCCATTTTTCTTCAGTGGCAGGATTTTCTGAGCACTGATCTTCAGGCGTTTATCGCTTATCGCCGCGTTGATCTGATCGACCCAGTGCGTTTCGCCCTGACGGATGTTTTTCTGCGTTTCGCTGTCCTGATAGACGACGACGCGGTTACGCCCGGCATCCTTGGCCAGATAACAGGCCATATCGGCGGCGCGGAACAGCGAGCTGGTATTTTCCCAGCGCTTGTCGACCAGCACGACACCAACACTGACCCCGATGGAAAAGCGGTTGTCTTTCCAGAGAAACTGGAAGTTCTCCACCTCACTGCGCAACTGATTGGCCAGACGCAAAGCCTCGCTGACGCCGCAGTTGTATAAAAGCACGGCAAATTCGTCGCCACCGATTCGGGCCAGGACATCGCTTTTACGAACCTGGGCCTGGAACAGCGCGGCCAGCTGGCGGAGCAGCTCATCGCCGGCCTCGTGGCCGCTGGTATCATTGACTATCTTGAAGTTATCGAGATCGAGAAAACACAGGGCATGGGTTTGCTGATCATCCCGTGCGCTGTTGATCGCGTGTCTTGTCGCCTCTTCGAATTTACGACGATTCACCAGGCCGGTCATGGAGTCATGGCTGGCATGGTAGGTCACCGCCTCGACCAGCTGGTGAGTACCGGTGATATCCCGCCCGGAACCCCGGTAGCCGCAAAACTGGCCTTTCTCGTTGAAAACCGGAACCCCGCTGTAACGTATCACACGAGTCGATCCATCCGGATGCGCCCAGGTGAATTCAAAATCCTTGAAACGCTGGTGATGCAACAGACGATCGAGCTGTTCGGTCCAGTGATCGGAATTTTCAGCGGACTTGCCGTTTCGGGCCAGATCCTGGCTGCTTGCGCCAAGCAACTTGCTGACCGAGACGCCAAGCGCGCTTTCGACTTCTTCGGACAGATAGCTGAACCTCAGGAACCTGTCCATTTCCCAGAAGAAATCAGCCGAAGCTTCAGCGTAATTACGAAAGCGCTGTTCGCTTTCGATCAGCATCTGTTCACTGAGCGCCTGCTCGGTATTATCGACGAAACTCAGCTGCACGGCCTTGTTGTTCAACCAGACGACCTCGCGCGCCTGAACACTCAGAACCAGCGATTGCCCGCCTTTACGCACTCCCTGCAGCTCAAACACTTCGGCAAGCCGTGACTGCACACTGCTTACCGGAAGCCGCGCGCCAGGGTTGCGTTTCGCCCATTCATCGAGGCGCAAAAGCGTCGTGGCCTCGGCGCTTCGTATCAGTTCCACCGGTGATGCAAAACCAAAAATATTCGCCGCCGCGCGGTTGGCATAAACAATCTTCGCGCCGCGCACGATCAACACGCCGTTCGGCATGTTATTCATCAACTGCTGAAAGTCGGTACTCTGTGCCTTGCGGACCACCGAGATATCGCTCTTGCTGGTGGTCAGGTGATCCATGGAAAAACCGCCCTTGTCGATCTCGGCACGCTCACCAGCGCCTGCGGTGGGCCGGGCATCCGCGGTTTTGCCGGGCTTTTCGGATGGCGCATTGATAATACTGATATCGATGCCAACGACCCGCTTGTCAGCAGAATGCACGGGCTTACGCAGAATCAGCCGTCGATTGCGGTCCGCGGATGGACGGACCTCCGGCTCGAGTGGAAAAACATTCGATTTACCGGTCAGGGCCACTTCTGAATCAAGCTTCAGATAGACCATGGCTCTAGCCGACTGGAAAAGCTCGACATCCGACTTGCCGATCAGCTGCTCAGGAGAAGCAAACCCCATGGCCCGGGCGTATCCCGGACTGCAGGCACGGTAGACCAGATCCAGATCTTTCAGGGCAACGCATTCACTAAGGGTTTCGATCTGCGATACATCAACGGTCATCGAGGGACGCCTGCGGGGGAATTGTGAATTTTCATGGCATTTCGATCGCAAGTCTATGACAGGAGGTATTTTGCCTACTCAGCCTCGCTCTATTATAGAATTCCCTCACAAAACTGCATGATGGCAATCCTTTGCGCTCTGGCGCGTCGATGACGAAAAACCGCGAGCGCTGTTGTATGATCAGCCTCTGTTTAGCCTGACCAGGAATCCGAGACATGGCCGATAAGATTGATTTTTATTTTGATTTTTCATCGCCTTACGGCTATCTCGCCAGCGAGCGTATCGAAGCCCTGGCGGCTCGGCACGACTTGCAAATCGATTGGCATGCGATTCTGCTCGGCTTTATTTTCCCGGTGACCGGACAAAAGCCGCTGGTCGATATCCCCCTGATCAACAGCTACTCGGAGCACGATATGCAACGCGCCGCACGCGAGCACGCGATCGCTTTTCAGTGGCCGGGCGAGTTTCCGGTCAGTTCGGTTGCCGCCTGTCGGGCCTTTTACTGGCTGAAAAGCAATCAGCCCGGCTCGCTGACGGGTTTTATCCATGCGATCTACCGCGCGTATTTCACCGAAGACAAACCGATAACGCGCCCGGCGGATGTTCTGGCGGTCGCGGCGGAAGCCGGTCTGCCGGCTGACGAATTGACGGCGGCGTTTGACGACCCGCAGATCAAGGCCGAAACCAGGAAGGCCGTCGAGCAGGCCATCGAAAAAGGCGTCTTCGGCTCGCCGTTCTTCATCGTCGACGGCGAACCCTTCTGGGGCAATGACCGCCTCGATCAACTCGATCGCTGGCTGCAAAAAGGCGGCTGGTAGCAGTGGCTCCAGACCCGCAACAGCAACAGCACAACCTGGCCCTGCTGGTCTATCTGCTGCAATTGCTGTCCATCCTGTTCGGCATCACGGCGATCATCGGCATACTGATCAATCACGTGAAATTCGGCGAGTTAAAGGATTCGCTCGCCGGTACGCATTTCCGCTGGCAGATCGTCACCTTCTGGCTGGGACTTGCCGTGGCGGCGGCCGGCTGGCTGACGGGCGGTTTGCTGGGCAGATACCTGTTTATTACCGCCGTCGTGTGGCTGTACTATCGCGCGATTCGCGGACTTTACTGTCTTTTTAAACGGCGTCCGGCGCCGCTTTATTAGGCCGATCAACCGCTCTTGGAAAACATCAGATAATACCTCTTTCGCGCAAACGGACGATCTCCTCCTCACTGAGCAAGGCGCCCAGTACTTCATCAGTATGCTCACCGAGTTCAGGGCCGGCCCATTCGGTGGCACCGGGTGTGTCCGATAACAGAGGCGGCAAGCCCGGCACATCCAGCGCCTTATCGCCATAGTGGACGGTTTCGATCATCCCGCGGGCCCGATAATGCGGATCCCTGAAGATATCCTCAACACTGTAAATCGGCCCGGCCGGTACCGCCGCTTCATCCATCGCGGCCAGCACGTCGACGGCCGGCAACGACGCCGTCCACGCGCTGATCGCCTTGTCGATTTCCTGTTCGTGCTTCACCCGACCGGCATTATTGGCAAAGCGCGGGTCCTCTGCCATATCCGGTCGCCCGGCTTTTTCCATCAGGCGCACAAACAGCGAATCGCCGTTGGCGCCTATGACCACATGTTTGCCGTCAGCACAAAGATAGGTATTGGTCGGCACGATGCCGGTCAGGGTCGAACCCGATGGCTCGCGTTTTACTCCGGCTCCGGAGTACTCCGGCACCACGCCTTCCATCAGGTTGAAGACGGATTCATAGATGGCAACATCGACCACCTGCCCGCGGCCATCGAGTTTGCCCCGCCCCAGCAGCGCAAACAGTGTCCCTATGACTGCATGCAAGCCAGCCAGCGTATCGCCTATACTCAGGTTCGGCCG
>JAGRHW010000096.1 GCA_020444765.1 Gammaproteobacteria bacterium
AGAGTGACTGGCTCAGGATCGAGGAAAACTGGATCTGACGGGCTGGCCGCCCGAACGGCTTATTTTTCGATGGTATAAATAAGATCCGCGCTGTTGGTGTTGCTGGATGCTGCGTGCACGGCCAGTTTTTCGGTCAGTTTGTAGCGCATGTTAAAGGTGTTGATTGCGTTGAACAGGCCGATCCCGTAGCCGACATATAAATCCGGCGTCAGGTATTTTCCGAGCGTGTAGCTGCCGCCGACCGTACCAGGCGGCTGACCAAGTAAAATATAAGAGAGAATGCTGGCATCCGGCATGGATGGCTCCGAATAAAGCTGCAGTCGCGGTGACTGAGCATTACCCAGGATTTTCGCGCCGGCCAGCACGTTATAAGCCTCGACGTTGCGCGCCACGTCCATATCCAGTTGCGGGTTGTCGACCGGCCCGCCACTGAACAGAATCTTGCCGCGCCGCATATTCAATTGCTGACCGTAAATCACATAGTCGCCGTTGACCACCTCGATGGTGCCGGTGCCGCGTGGTGCAAGTTCAGGCGTCTGTTCGACCTGCAGGGCTCCCTTAAGGGCGCCTCTGAAGTCACCGGCTTCGACTTTCACATCATCGCCAAGCTCGATGCGCACATCGAGTGTCATATTACTGGCCGGCGCGGCCGGTTCAGGTGCTTCTTCGTCTTCGATGATGACCACATCCGACGAGGCGCCGACCGTTTCCAGGCCGGCATTGCCGCCATTGGCGTTGATGTAGGCCGAGGGAATAACAAGCTTGCCGTCGACCTGCATGCCCTGGTCGTTCATCGATATCGCCAGGTCCGGGGTGATTCGCGCCTGGATCTGGCTGGAGTTGGCCAGCTGGTATTCGTCGCCCGTCAGTTTCATCGTCAGGGCTCTGGTTCGCGGATCCAGTTGACCGTCGATCGATAGCGTGCCGCCGCCGGACCGTGATGAACCGGCCAGCTGTAGCGGGCCTTGTCCGTCGCTTTTTGCGCTCAGCCTGGTGTCTTCCAGTTTGATGGCGACCTGCGGCACCTCAGCGGAAAAGTCCTCCAGTCCGAGAGTGCCCTGGACCGTGGGCCCTTCCAGCGTGCCGGCGATCTGCAGATCGGAACTGAGTCGGCCGCTGATTTCCTGAAGTTGCGGGGCAAAGGCGCTGATAATCGTCAGATCGCGCAGATCGGTCAGTAATTGCCCGCTCAGCGCCGGTGTTGTCGACAGATTTCTGAGGCCGCCCTCGGCCTTGATGGTGCCGAGATCGGCGAGATCCACGGCCAGTTCCGAATCCAGCCGGTCGCCGTTGAGCTCGGCATCGAGCGTGCCGCTGCGCAGGCTGATATCGACCGGGTCGGTCTCCGCATTGACGGTCAGTGTGCCGGGTTGCAGGGCGAAGCTGGCGTTCGCGCGCAGCTTGCCGTTGCTGTCGAGACTGCCGTCGGCCGAACCGTTAAGCGCGGTCTGTATCTTCATGCCGCTTGGCAGATAGTCCTGAAAGCGTTCGGCAGTCAGGCCGGATAAGGCCAGCTTGCCCTGTGCCCCCCGGCTGGCGTTCCAGTTACCGTTAAGGCAGAGTTCGCTGGGGTGACTCTGCAGGCAGAGATCGCCAAGCTCGGCCTGTTCCGCGCTTGCAGAAACCGCCACGGGCTGTTTTAGCTTCCAGTCGCCGAATTCGGTTTTCGTGGCGGCCAGATCGGTCAGCTGCCCCTGCCAGGTCTGGCCCTTGAGCCCGCCGGCAAGGGCGCTGTGCAGTGTGGCCAGCGGACCCTGCAGGTCCACACTCAGTTGATGATCGGCCGGTTTGCCCTTGCCGGCGAGCGTCAGTTTGTCCCAGCGTTGATCGGAAAACTGCAGGCCTGAACCCATCAAGCTGATGTTCGAGGTCTTGTTACCGCTCACATCGACATCGAGTGTGCCATCCAGTTGGCCGATAGTGTTTTCGCCCAGAGCGAGACGGCGAATTTGCAGGTCGGCGGCGGCGCGGGGGGCATCGGCGGTACCGGTCAGCCGGCCTTTACCCTGGACGCTGCCGGACAAATCCGGCATCAGGGCACTGAGATCCGGGCTTGCGATATTCCAGTCGAGATTCCACTGTCTGCCCAGGCGGCCATTGGCATCAAGCCGGGTTTTTCCGTTCACCAGTTGCAGTTTGTTGACCGTCAGCTCGTCACCGTGGACCTGGACCTGGCCTTTGCCGCTCAGGGGCTGATCCCGGAAAACACCGGACAGGTCGGTGATGTCGGCGCTAAGTGCAGGACCTGTGTCCTCGATTGTTCCGTTTGAGCTGACCGCCAGGTTCAGACGGCCGGGCAGGTCCGGCCACTGCACGGCCGGGTTCAATTGCTGGCCGTCGAGTTTTACGTCCCAGCGGACCGCCGGTGTCCAGCCGGCGTTTCCGCTTGCAGTGAGACTGCCGTCCAGCAGTTTGCCACGGAGTTCAAAACCGGTCAGTTGGGTGTCGTCTCCCTGTCCATCCAGCTGCCAGTTGCCGGCCGGAATGCCGTCGCCCTTAAGGTCTGTGGACAGATTGAAGCGGTAATCGTTGAACAGGCCATGCGCGGCAAACTCGCCCCTCGGGCTGTCGATAACGGACTGGCCCTGTAGCGGCCAGGCCAGCGAGGTCCATTGCCCCTTGGCGTCGAAGCGTTGCGCCTGCAGGTCGAATTCGCCGCTGGCGTCGAGCTGGATGTCACTGTCCGGGCTTTTCAGTGTGGCTGAATTGAGCGTGAACAGTTTATCTGTGCCGTCCGCGTTGAGTTGCGCGTCAATCCGGCCGAACTGCTCGCTTTGCAGTCTGGCGTCGACGCTTGTCTCGAAAGCCGTCGCCGAACCTTTAAAGTGCAGGGTGCCGGCCGGTGTTTCGAGCAACGCCGGCGCGCCGATCAGCGGCCAGGCCAGCGATTGCCAGTCGCCGGCGATATCAAGTGCCTGGTTTGTAATATCGACATCGCCCTGCAGGCGGATTTTGCCCGGTCTGCTCAGCAGGCCAAGCAGCGCCTCCTCGATTCGGAGCTTTTCGGTATTGCCGTTTGCGTCGATGTTCAGATTCAACGGTCCGGTCTGCTGCAGGTCCGTAGTGATGTCCGCGGCGATATCGAAGCCGTCGAGCGAACCCCGGGATTTCAGAACGGCGTCCAGCGGCGTGTTCTGCAATTCGGCGGCAAACGTTCCTAGCGAGGCTGATTGCGCGGATACAGTGGCGTCCCAGACCGGCTGAGTAAGAACCGTGTTGACCTGCGAATCCACTTGCAACCTGACCGCGCCTTCTACCGTATGAGCGATTTGCAGGGCCTCGAGGTCACCGCTGACGGTGCCCTTGCCGCTGAATGCGCCGAACTCCGGATGCCGGTACTGCCACTGCAGGGCCAGATCCAGCGGATAGTTGCCAACCGGATTGATGGTGCCATTGAGCGTCGCTTCGGCCTCCGGTGATGTCAGCTTGAAAGCCAGAACCTGCAGGGTCTGGTCCTCTGCGCCGGCGGCGAGGCTGAGCCTTTCCAGCAGAATCGGTTGTTCCGCGCCATGAGGGAAAATCCGTATCTGCCCGAGATCCAGATCACTGATCTCGATCTTCAGCGGCAGGCGGATATCCGGCAGGCTGAGAGGTTCCTTGTCGGCGTCCGGAGTGGCGGGCGCGGGTTCTGGAAGATGCAGCTCCAGATCCGTGACATGCAGCTTGTCGAGCAACAGTTTGCGTGACAGCAACTGCTTGGGTTGCCAGTCGAGCTCCGCGTCGGAAAATGACACCTTCAGTCCGTCCGGCTGCAGATAGCTGAGGCCCGTCAGTTTCAACGGGCCGAACAGGCGCCCCTCGGCCTGCTGCCATTGCAGCTCACCCGGCGCAAAACGCTGGCCGAGGCCGAGCGCCTGCTGCAGGCCGTTGTTGCTGCCGGCCAGCCAGCCGACGGCGGCGCCGATGATCAGGATCGTCAGCAGAATCAACCAGAAAAGCCATTTGAACAGTTTGCCGATCACAGGTCTGGTCCTATGCTCAGGTGCAAGCGTATTTGATTGCCGGGCGGGTCGTCCAGGCCGTGACCCAGATCGATGCGCACCGGGCCGATCGGCGATTGCCAATGCAGGCCGAGCCCGGCACCGGTCTTGTAATCCGGACTGTCATTGAAGGCGTCGCCGTAGTCGGCGAATGCCGCAACACTCCACTTTTCCGAAATCGGTATTTCGTATTCAAGGCTGACTTCGGCCAGATGCTTGCCGCCGACGACTTCGCCGTCCTCGCGCGGTCCGATAATGCCGTATTCGTAGCCACGCAGCGATTTGTCGCCGCCGCTGAAGTAGCGCAGAGAGGTCGGCAGTTTGTCGAAATCGTCCACCCAGGTCGTGCCCAGCGTGCCGCGGGTGATAACCCGTGTGCGGTTGCGAAAACTGTAGATCCATTTCGCCGATACCTGAGGTTGTAAAAACGAGGTATCCGATAGCAAGGCTTCGGCACCGCCGCGCAACAGCAGTTGCAGACGGGTGCCGTGGTTGGCGTAAATGCGTTTTTCCATCTCGGGTGGATAGGTGCGGGTCCAGTCGACGCTTGGTATCAGCAGCTTGCTGGTCGGCTCTTCGTCGACCAGTTCGAATTTCTCGACCCGGTAGTCGAGAGCCCAGGTTTTCATCCAGAGCCCGTCGAGGTATTTATAATAGCCGCCGATATTGAAGGCCTTGTAGTTGCGGTTGTCGGAATGCTCATCCTCATAGGAGGCCCGTAAGCCATAGGCGTCGGAGCGTGGGTCACTGCCGGGAATGATATATTCGCCGGCCACGCCGTATTTGATCTGCGAAACCAGCAGCTCGGTGGTGTAGTTGTGACCGTACTGATTCACCCGCCGGCCGGTTACACCGACTTTTGCGCGCGCGCCGGTGTCGGTGCCGTAGCCGACACCAAAGATGTATTTCAGCGGGTTTTGCGCCTGCAGATCGACATTGACAGGGATCACCAGGTTCTCAGCCTGATCCGGAGAAATATTCAGCTCAACCTGCTTGTAGTATTCCGTATTGCTGAGATCGCCCTGCAGTTGCTGCAGGTCCGTCGCCTTGAAATCCTGGCCGGGCTCGATCTCGACATATTTATTGAGAAAGGATTCGGCGAGCCACGGTTTGTCCTGACTGAAATTGACTTCACCCAGTTTGTAGCGCCGGCCGGTTTCGAAACGCAGAACGACATTGGCGCTGTAATCGGGAAGATTGATGCGAATCCGGTTGTCCAGCAGTTTTGCGTCGAAGTAGCCGAGTTCCGAGGCCAGCACCTGGAATTGTTTTTTCAGCGCCTCGTAGGGCGCATGTTCGAGCGGCTCACCCTGGCGCAGCGGGCTTTCAGCGATGGCCTGGCGGAACTCCGGATCGTCGCTGCCCTCACCGCTGACCTCGATTGTCAGTTCCGCAACTCTGATTCTTTCGCCAGGATCGACCGCATAGCTGGCCAGCCAGCCATCGGCCTGTTGTTGCAGCTCGCTGCGAACCTCCGCCTTGTAATAACCGAACGGCTGCAGCGAGGCCTTGATTTTGCCTTCGGCCTGCTGATGCAGAAAGCGGACGCGAGCGGGCGAAGGCGCGGGTTTATCAGCAAATTCATACAAAGGCAGGAAACCGAGGACGTTATTCAGCAGTTCGTCCTTGACGCCGGTCACCTCGATACGGACTGTCTGCTCCTGAGAGACCTCATCCGTGGCTTCCGTCGCGGATGGCTGTGTTTCCTCGGCCGGTGCGCTACCCATCGAAAGCAGCAACAACAGCAGACAGGAACCGGCAAATCGGCCGGGCCTGAATGCAAAACGCGGTTTATTACCGCGTTGTCGGGCTTGAGATTCTACAAAAGGGTTCGACACATTGATTCCGGATGTTGCTGCTGCAGATTATCACGACGGCCGAAATGACAAAAGCCGTCGTGATTGTTGTCAACAATCCGCATGCCAGATCCGATTGCCTGGCGGTGTAAAAATTTTGTAAAGACGGCTGGCCTGTCACGCGCGGCAAACAGGCCGGGCTGTTTGTCGCTTACAAACCGTCAGACCTGTAATACCTGTTTGTGCTCCGCGGCGGGCTGTTTGCGCAGAACCTTGCCGATAAATGCCATCATGTTGACGACCAGTTGTTTGCTGACCGGTATGGTCGGATCGCGGTAGTAATCAAGCTGCATCATGGAATCGGCGTTGACCTGTTTCAGGACATGATTCATCCCGTCGATGTACAACAGTGTGGCGTCGGTGGCGCTCGCCTTGAGTTCACTGGCATCGGTGTAAGCCACCTGCAGATCACGACTGCCGTGGAGCAGCAGGATCGGGATATCAAGCTGTCTGATCTCGTGGCTGGGCTCGTGTTTGAACAGCGAAATCAGATACGGTTGAATGGGATGACTGAAAAGTGACGCGAAGGCATCCGGCACGGCATCGACAAAGCAGCCTTCGTGTAATTGCTGAATAATCTGGCTGGCCTGGCGCAGGAGTTTGTCGCAGAGTCGCTTTTGCAATTGTTTTTGTAACAGTGTGGCAGCGTTTTTCGAGGTCGCGTTGATCGAGATAAAGGCATCGACCGGCGCGCCTTGCGCGGCCAGCATGCCGACCAGAGCGCCTTCACCGTGGCCAGCAATGATAACCCGGGCAAAGCCCATTTCGTTTTTCAGGTAATGCACGCAGTGCACCGCGTCTTCGACGTAATCGTCCAGTTGCAGGTCTTCGGTATAGGGAGTTGGCAACTCACTCAGACCGATACCACGCTTGTCGTAGCGCAGACTGGTGATGCCGAACCGGGCCAGTTCCTCGGCCAGTCCTTTCAGGCAATAACTCTGATTGAAACCGTCCGCGGAATTGCCGTTGCGGTCGATTGCGCCGCCGTCGGACAGCAGGATGACAGCCACGCTTCGGCTGTCCGACGTCTGGTAACTGAAGGTGCCGTAGATTTCGCCGCTGTAAGTCGGAATCTGTACCGCCGAAGAAAAAATCTCAGCCATTATTCTTATCCTTGATGAACGGCGCTCAGCGGCCGTCTGTATTGTTTGACTTTGTCCGGAAGCCGGCTCCGGACATTGTGGAATAGTCGGCCCGGAATGTCGCGAAAAATTTCCGCATCCGGCAAACTTTTTTCTGCTTTACTGGTTAAAAAATTTTAGGAGAAATTGAAAAACCTGCAGAAAAAAATGGTCTTGGTGGGATGCTTTTATTCAAGGTTTTTGCACGGTCTTCATAGGCGGTTTGAAGATTCGTCATTCCCGCGCAGGCGGGAATCCAGCAACGGACTGTCCAGTGGCGGCGCTGGATCCCCGGCAAAAGCATTCGGGAAAGACGGCAAACAAAAACCACGGGCAGCCTAGGGCGTAAACCAGATTCCCTGGTTGACATAACAATCCACCGAATCCAGCGCCATATGGATCAGCAGACCCAAACCGACCAGACGACTTGGCGGCCACAGACTCAGCAGCGCATACAAACCGATCGGCAGAAAACCGTGCAGGGGATGAAAATTGATACTGCAACGCAAGGGGTCGTAGATCGGGGTCGCCAGCAAATGATCAACATCGACCAGCATGGTGGACACCAGAATCAGCCAGGCCCGCAGTGCGTGCGATTTAAAAAACAGCAGCGCAACCGGCAGCGGAATCAGAAAGTGCAGGGCGATATGAAAAATAAACGTTTACCTTGAAACATGTTAAAGCAGTTTGATTCGGGCGGGTTCGGGGCTATTGCCGGAAGTGTCCGCTTCGCTCAGCGCGTTTCGCTGTCAGAACGCGGCAGCAGCCAGTTCAGTAACACGCCGGCAATCGCCGACAGGCCGATCCCCTTGATCGATACATCGCCGACACCGATCGACATGCCGCCGATGCCGAATACCAGTATCAGCGAAACGATGATCATATTGCGAGGTTCGGCCAGATCCACACCCGCCTGCACCAGGGTGTTCAGGCCGATTGCCGCAATGGCGCCGAACAACAGCAGCATAATGCCGCCCATCACCGGAGTCGGAATGGTGGCCAGAAAGGCGCCGAGCGTTCCGGAGAACGACAACACGATAGCGAATACCGCCGCCCAGGTCATGATGGCCGGGTTAAAGGCGCGGGTCAGGGTGACGGCGCCGGTTACTTCCGAATAGGTGGTGTTCGGTGGACCGCCGAGCAGCGAGGCGAGCATGGTCGCCAGCCCGTCGCCGAGCAGAGTGAATTTCAGCCCGGGTTTTTTCAGATAATCCTGGCCGGTGACGCGGCTGATCGCCAGCATGTCGCCGATGTGTTCGATCGCCGGTGCGATTGCCACCGGCACGATAAACAGGATCGCCTGCCAGTTGAATTCCGGAAAGACGAAGGCCGGCACCGCGAACAAAGGCGCTTCACCGAGCGCGCTGAAATCGACCAGGCCGAACAGAATCGAGGCCAGGTAACCGGCGGCAACCCCGATCAGGATCGGTACGAATCGCAACAGGCCGTGGCCAAGCAAGCTTGCGGCAACAGTCGCGCCGAGGGCGATCGCCGCAATGCTCAGTGCCTTGTATTGTTCGACCAGCACCGCGCTGCCGTCGCCGGTTTTGCCGAGCGCCATGTTCACCGCGACCGGCGCGAGACTCAAGCCGATGACCATGATTACCGGCCCGACCACCACGGTTGGCAAAATCCGGTGTACCAGTTCGACGCCGCGGGCCGCGACCAGCAGGCTGAGCGCGATATAAACCAGTCCTGCGGCCAGTAAACCCGACAGGGTCGCGGGAATGCCCCAGGTCTGTACGCCGTAAATAATCGGTGCGATAAAAGCAAACGAGGAGGCGAGAAAGATCGGAATCTGCCGTCTGGTGACAAGCTGGAACAACAGCGTGCCCGCACCGGCGGTAAACAAGGCGACGTTAGGGTCGAGCCCGGTGAGGATCGGTACCAGAACCAGCGCACCAAAGGCCACGAACAGCATTTGTAACCCGATCAGAGGGGTCAGGGCGGGATGGTGATCAGTCATCGGGGGCTCGCTTTTGTTTTTGTTGACGCCGTATTGTCGCCTATTGCAAGCGGGGAATGAAGCGCGGATTGCATCAAACACATTCTGCGGGCTTCCGGGGTGCTTGCGAACGTCCGGCTTGCGCGCCTATAGTGCAAAAAAACAATACCGGCGATGGGTGCGATCCACCACCGGCCACAACCACCATGGGAGAGGATTATGTCGAAAGTAACGTCACAGCAGGAACTTAATGTACCGGCAGAAGAAGTCTGGGCCCTGATCGGCAAGTTTAACGCGCTGGCCGACTGGCATCCGGCCGTAGAAACATCCACCTTGTCAGACGACGGCACGATTCGCACGCTGAGTCTCGCCGGCGGCGGAGAGATCGTCGAACGTCTCGAAAAACTCAATGACGGCGACTATGAATACAGTTATTCGATTCTCGACAGTCCCCTGCCGGTGAGCGACTACACCTCGACGCTGAAAATTCGCCGGAACGATGATGGCAAGGGCTGTGTCGTCGAATGGGGCAGCGATTTCAAACCCGCCGGCGTGTCGGCCGCGGATGCGGAAAAAGTCATCAACGGCATCTATCAGGCAGGCTTCGATAACCTGAGAAAAATCTTCGGGGTCTGAATTCACGGCTTGAGACGCCGCCGAAAGGCGGCGTCTTTTTTTGGGCCGGCTGCGGACGCCGGATAAAGTCAATGTTGTCGGGTTGGCGCTAAACTTTTCACAGGCTTTTGTTCAAAACCGGGAGCGCAGCAGCTATGAACAGATGGATCAGGGACGCGGTAGAGAAAATCTCCGCCGATTATCACCGCACCTCGGATACGCATCTGGTCAAGTTGCACATTCCGTCCCTGCAGGGCGTGGATATTTACCTGAAGGACGAAAGCACGCACCCGACCGGCAGCCTCAAACACCGGCTGGCCCGCTCTTTGTTCATGTACGCCATCTGTAACGGCAAGGTCCGCGAGGGCACGACCGTGATCGAGGCCTCTTCCGGCAGTACCGCGGTATCCGAAGCCTATTTTGCGCAGATGATCGGCGTGCCGTTTATTGCCGTCATGCCGGACAATACAGCGCGCAGCAAGATTCGTCAGATCGAGCTTTACGGCGGCCGCTGCCATTTCGTCGATTGTCCCACCAAGATGGAAAGCGAATCGATCAGGCTGGCGGAGTCCGTCAACGGCTATTTCATGGACCAGTTTACCTATGCCGAACGGGCGACCGACTGGCGCGGCAGCAACAATATCGCCGAAAGTATTTTCGAGCAGATGGCTTTCGAACCGCATCCCGTGCCGTTCAGTCTTGTGATGAGTCCCGGCACGGGCGGCACATCGGCAACCCTCGGGCGATATATCCGTTACAAGGGCTATGAGACGCAGTTGCTGGTCGTCGACCCGGAAAACTCGGTTTTTTACGAGAGTTATATCAACAAGGACCCCACGGTGAAACGCACCATGGCCAGCCGTATCGAAGGCATCGGCAGACCCCGCGTGGAACCATCCTTCCAGCCCGACGTGATCGACGAGATGATGAAAGTGCCCGATGCGGCGAGCGTCGCAACGATACTCTGGCTGGAAAAACTCATCGGCCGCAAAGCCGGCGCCTCGACCGGCACCAACCTCTGGGGCGCCCTGGCCGTCGCCCAGGAAAAACACGCGCAGGGCGGCTCGGGTTCGATCGTTACCCTGATGTGCGACAGCGGCGACCGTTACCTGGATACGTATTATGACCCGCAATGGGTGCAGGAACATATCGGCGATATCACGCCGTACTGTCAGCAACTCGATAAGCTTTGTCCATTGTAAAACGCGGGACTACTCCAGTAATAATAAAGGTCAGGGCAGTTGTTCCGGGTCGGGCTTGCAAAAAAGAATCAGTCATTCCCGCGCAGGCGGGAATCCAGCTACGGACTGTCCGGTAGAGGTACTGGATCCCCGACAAAAACATTCGGGGATGACAAAGTGGTTGTCTGGAAGGTGTCGCTCCGCCGTCATTCCCGCGCAGGCGGGAATCCAGCAG
>JAGRHW010000097.1 GCA_020444765.1 Gammaproteobacteria bacterium
ACTTTTCAACCGACGGGTGAGTCTTGAAGCGCTGAAATTCTTCAAACGGACTGAGGTGAGGGTTGCTGTAACTGAGGTCCGTGATCAGCCCCAGCGCAACCTGATTGTCGTCGAGATGGTAGAGAAACGCGCCTCCGGTTGATTTGGATTCCGACAGTGGCCAGCCCGTGCCGTGGATGACCAGACCCGGTTCCGATTGTTGCGGATCGATTTCCCAGAGTTCCTTGATGCCGAGTCCGTAATGCTGGGTATCGGCTTTTTCGTCCAAGGCAAACTTGCCGATCAGTTCCTTGCCCAGTTGCCCGCGGCTGCCTTCGGCGAAAATCGTGTATTTGGCATGCAGTTCCATGCCCGGCTCGTAACTGTCCTTGGCTGTGCCGTCAGCGGCGCGACCCATGTCACCGGTGGCGACGCCTTTAATGCTGCCGTCTTCGTGGTAAAGAATTTCGTTGGCGGCGAAGCCCGGAAATATTTCCGCACCGAGTTCCTCGGCCTGGCCTGCCAGCCAGCGGGTCAGGTTGCCGAGGCTGATGATATAGTTGCCGTGGTTGTGCATCGGCTTCGGCACCATCCAGCCCGGTACGTTGACGGCTTTTTCTCCATTGAGGTAAAAACAGACCTCATCGCGTGTCACGGCGGTGTCCAGCGGCGCGCCTTTTTCCTTCCAGTCCGGGAAGAGCTCCTCCAGTGCGCGGGGCTCCAGTACCGCGCCGGACAGAATATGCGCGCCGATCTCCGAGCCTTTTTCGAGCACGACGACGCTGATCTCCTGATCTTTTTCACCGGCAAGTTGCATTATTCTGCAGGCTGTCGACAAACCGGCCGGCCCGCCGCCAACGATGACAACATCAAACTCCATGGATTCTCTTTCTTGCATTTATCACCTCGTGTGGCTGTATTTTTTATAAATCGCCGACTGGCCAGCCCTGAATTCTACTGGCGGGCAGCCAGAGTGCAAATTGATTTAGGGGCCGTTCGGCGCACGGCTTGACGCAAATGACCGGAAGGTCAAGTCGTTGTCGCGGCTTGCTGAAAAAGTAAATAATCGGCTGATTATATTTTACAGTTCAATACCTTACGACTATGAAAATCACCTGATTCCATAAAGATATGATGACTTTGGCAGGTATTTTATTTTTTTTCGACCGATTATGTTGCAGCGAAGTAATGGATTGTAAACATGATTCCTAAATAATGAAGTCTTCGAGTTGCCGGAGGGGGGTGTCTCTGCCCAGAACTAGCTGGGATCGACGGCAAGAGTTTCCAATTGACAGGATGGTTTTTCGATATGAAAGGTTTTAGATCACTTGCGCTTGTTTTACTTTGTGGACTTTTTCTGACTGCCTGTGGCGAGTCGGCAGACGAGGCGAAGGAATCCGCTTCCGGCGTGCTTGATAAAGCCAAAGAAGCGGTCACTGAAGCGGCTGATACCGCCAAGGAAGCCGCGACCGGCGCGATGGACGCCGCCAAGGATACCGTTTCGGGAGCGGTCGATAGTGCAACCGATGCTGCGTCCGGCGCTGTCGATGCGGTAAAAGAAGGCGCCGCTGAAGCGGGCGAAGCCGCAACAGGCGCCGTGGACGCCGCCAAGGACACGGTTTCGGGCGCGGCTGACAGTGCGACCGATGCGGCTGCCGGTGCTGTCGATACGGTAAAGGACGGGGCGAGCGATGCCGCGAGCTCCGTCGGCGAACAATCAGCCGATATGCTTGAAGGCGCAAAAGACGCTACAGACGAGGCGATGCAAGGTGCCGAAGAGCAGGCGAAGGACGCGGTAGACGCGGCCAAGGAAAAAGCCAACATCACGCAATAATCGCAGGGGCGATCGTGCCCATCTGCTGCTTGGTGAAAACCGGATCATCCCGATGATCCGGTTTTTTTATGACTGCATTTAAGGTGTCGACACGCTTGCAAGCCGAATCCGATTGATAGTATTTTGCCTCCGGGACCGCGCCTGAAGCTTTTCCATGACCGATTACCTGTTGCGCCGATTATTGATGATGATACCCACCTTGCTGGGTATGACGCTGGTGGTTTTCATCGTCATGGCGGCCTCGCCGGGCGGGCTTAGCGCATCGAGCCTGATCAGCGGCCAGATGGAGCCGGAAGCAAAGAAAGCGCTGGAAGATTACTACAATCGGCGTTACGGACTCGATGACCCCTTGCCCCTGCAATACCTGCGCTGGCTGAATAATATCTCGCCCGTCGGCTTCGAAACCGATCCGCTCAGTGGTGAATCCCGCTTCTCGCTCTGGAAAGGCGCGGATCTGGGGGACAGCCTGTATTACGGGCGCAGTGTCGCCGATCTGCTGAAAGAGCGGGTGCCGGTTACCTTATTGCTCAACCTTCTGTCGGTTCCGCTTATCTACCTGCTTGCGATCGTGCTTGGCGTGCAGGCGGCCAGAAAGCGTGGCAGCCTGTTCGACCGTATTTCCGGCACGCTGTTGCTTGGTTTGTGGTCGCTGCCGACCATGCTGGCCGGCATTCTGCTGATCGGTTTTCTCGCCAGTGAACAATACCTGCACTGGTTTCCGGTGTCCGGGCTCAGTTATCGTGAGGCTGTGGACATGCCGTTTCTGCCGCATTGGGACACACTGGTGGCCGGCCTGCTGACGGTTGTTTTGCTGTCGCTCTCGACGTGTTTCGCGCTGTGGAGCATGCTCAAACTGTCGGCAAACCACCGGCAGGCGGTGGTGGCCCTGTCGGTTCTGGTTTTTCTGGTGTTGTTTTACATCACGGGTCATATCGGGGTGACGGGTGCGCTGGCCATCCTGCTGATCGGAGCCTTGCTGACGGTGCAGGCCACCAGCGCTGCGTCAGTGTTGCGGGCGTCGGCCTATCTGATTTTTCTGCTGACGATGAGTGTCCTGTCGCTGAAATTTTTTGCGCCCGGGGAATTTACCCGCGGATTCCTTCTGGATCGGGTCTGGCATCTGGTATTGCCGGTAATCTGCCTGTCATACGGCGGTATTGCCTATCTGGCGAAACTGACCCGCTCCGGGGTACTCGAAAATCTGCGGGCGAATTTTGCGCGTACCGCTCGCGCCAAGGGGTTGCACGAGTCCGAGATACTCTGGCATCACGTTTTTCGTAACAGCCTGCTGCCGTTGATCACGGTTGCCGCGAGTGTATTACCTGGCTTGCTGGCCGGTTCGATTATTGTCGAGACGCTGTTCAGCATCGACGGTATGGGCAAGCTGGCGGTCGAGGCGGTGCAGGGCAGGGACCGGGAACTTGTATTATCGATTACCCTGATCAGCGGGCTGCTGACCCTGTTTTCATACCTGATAGCCGATATTCTGTATGCGCTTGTCGATCCGCGGGTCAGTTATGAATAAAGCTGTGCTGAGCCGTGAATCCTGGGGGCGGCTGGTTTGGCGAAAAACCTTCCGTTCGCCCGGTGCAAGGCTCGGCCTGGTGTGGATCTGTCTGTTGGCGTTTCTGGCCGCATTTGCACCGTTTCTGGCGAACAGTCGTCCGCTGTTGCTGCGGCATAATGGTGACTGGGCGAGTCCGGCCCTGCAGGCCTTTACGGTCGCTGACGTGGCCTGGCTGTCAGGGCTTCTTTTGCTTGGGCTTGTATTATTGTTCAGACTCAGTGCCGGCAAGGCTGTTTTACTGATCGCCGCAGGAGTGATCTTGACCTCCGCCTTGGCCGCGGTCTATCTCAATCCCCCGCAAATCACCGTCTATGAAACCTGGCGGGAGAACGGCGTCAATTCCGGTGACGGGGTCGTGGTGAATGCCTTGATTCCTTATTCGGCAAAGGACTATCAGCGCGATCGCGTCATCGCCAGTTTGCAGCCGCCGGATGCCCGGCACTGGTTCGGGACCGAGGAAAACGGCGCGGACGTGCTGAGCCGGATGATCCACGCAACCCGCATCGCGCTCGGGACCGGCTTTATCGCGACAGGCATCGCCTTGTCGCTCGGCATTCTGGTGGGCAGCCTGATGGGGTATTTTTCCGGCCCGGCGGATCTGCTTGGCATGCGTCTGGTGGAAGTCTTCGAAGCGGTGCCGACGCTGTTTTTGCTGTTGGCATTCGTGGCTTTTTTCGGCAGCAACCTCTATGTGTTGATGGTTATTATCGGTATTACCAGCTGGCCCGGCTATGCGCGTTATGTGCGCGCCGAGTTTCTCCGCCTGCGGCAACAGGATTTCGTCAAGGCGGCGGTCGTCAGTGGCGTGCCCTTGCGCTCACTGCTGTTCAGACACATGTTACCGAATGCGCTGGCGCCGATACTGGTGGCCATGAGTTTCGGGTTTGCCTCGGCCATTCTTGCCGAGGCGACGCTGAGTTTTCTCGGGCTCGGTCTGGTCGATGAGCCGTCCTGGGGGCAGATGCTCAATCAGGCGGTGCGTTCGTCGAGCTTTGTCTGGTGGATGGCGCTGTTTCCCGGCGGCGCGATTTTTTTCACGGTGTTGTCCTATAACCTGATCGGCGAAGCTTTGCGTGAAGCCGCCGATCCGCAATCGATGCAATCCCGATGACTCTGCTGACGGTCGATAAGCTGTCGGTGGATTTTTATGGCGAGGCGGTGCGCAAAACCGCTGTCGAGGATGTTGCATTCAGTATCCGCCGTGGCGAAACATTCTGCCTGGTCGGCGAATCCGGCAGTGGCAAATCCGTCACGGCCTTATCGCTGATGCGTTTGTTGCCGGATAATGCACGCATGGGGTCCGAGACCCGTATTTGCTTTTTTCCGAACGGCAGCACCCCGCCTTGCGAGTTGACATCGCTCAATGATGAGCAATTCCGCGCGTGGCGCGGTCGCCGCATGGCGATGATTTTCCAGGAGCCGATGTCATCGCTCAACCCGGTCCAGCGCATCGGCGAACAAATCGCCGAAGCGGTCATGCACAATAATCCGCAGCTCGGTGAGGAGGCGGTTCATGCGCGGGTGATCGAGTTGTTGCAGGCCGTTAAAATACCGGAACCGGCCTTACGGATAGATGCTTATCCGCATCACCTGAGTGGCGGACAGTGTCAACGGGTGATGATTGCGATGGCACTGGCCGGCAACCCCGAGTTGCTGATCGCCGATGAGCCGACCACCGCGCTGGATGTTACAATACAAGCCGAGATACTTGGTCTGTTGCAGTCGCTGCAGCAAAGCCATGGCATGAGCCTGTTGTTTATCACGCATGATCTCGGCATCGTCGCGAAGATTGCCGACCGGGTGGCGGTGATGCGCAACGGCCATATCGTCGAAACCGGTGAAGCAAGACAGGTAATCCGGGCGCCGACACATCCGTATACGCAGGAACTCTGGCAGAGCCTGCCGCAAAATCTGCAACGGCCGGCGACAGTTCTTCAGAGTGAGGCGGATCGGCAGCACCCGGCAAACGCTATCTTGCGACTGAATAATCTCAGCCTGGATTTTCCGGTGCGATCTGGATTATTCCGCAGAGTCAGCGGCTCCGTAAAGGCGGTCGATAATGTCACGCTGTCCATCGGACGGGGGGAGATCCTCGCTTTGGTCGGCGAGTCCGGTTGCGGAAAGACTACACTGGGGCAAACGATTCTGCGTCTGCTGGAGCCGTCTGCCGGGGAGATTATTTTCAAGGGCGAGCATCTTGAGACAATGCAAGCCGCCAGACTCCGGAAACTGCGTGGCCAGTTGCAGATTATTTTCCAGGACTCCGCCGCCGCGCTCAATCCACGCCTGACACTGGTGACGAGTTTGACCGAAGTGCTGAAAGTGCACGGTATTGGCGACAATCAGGCAGAGCGTGAGGCCAGGACCGCCGCGATTCTTGAGGAAGTTCAGCTTAGCGCGGATCTGTTGTATCGCTACCCGCACCAGTTGTCCGGCGGGCAACGCCAACGCGTCGGTATCGCACGAGCCTTGTTGACTGGGCCGGAGTTGATAGTTTGCGACGAGGTTACCAGTGCGCTTGATGTATCGGTGCAGGCGAGGGTGCTTGAGTTACTGTTGCGTTTGCGCGAGGAGCGTCATCTATCACTTTTATTTATAACCCACGATATAGGCGTGGTAGAGTTCATCAGTGACAGGACGGCAGTTATGTGCAAGGGCCGAATCGTGGAGTATGGCGATACACGGCAGGTGTGTCGCGAGCCGCAGGATAAATACACAAAACAGCTTATTTCCGCTGTACCGCAGATCAATCAATGAGTGGGCCCACCATGCCGAATATCATCGAGATTGAAAGAAAATTTCTTCTTAAGGAAAACGCGCGCTTGCCCGAGGGGGAAGCGCTTGTCATCAGGCAGGGATTCCTGGCTTCAAACGACAAGCTGGTGTGCCGGGTAAGGCAAAAGGGCGAAACGTTTTACCTGTCGGTCAAGGCAAATCTGAACGGTTTTACCCGGCATGATTTCGAATATGAAATTCCCGAGCGTGACGGGCGGATCATGCTTGAGCAGCATTGCGAGTTGGCGCCGGTGGAAAAAGTCCGTCATTTTATCAGGCATGACGGCATGCTCTGGGAAGTTGACGTATTCACCGGCGCCAATGCCGGGCTTGTCGTTGCGGAAATCGAGCTTGAGTCAGAAGATCAGGCGTTTTCCAGGCCGGACTGGCTGGGTGAGGAAATCACTCACGATCCGCGCTATCTGAACAACAATCTTTACCGGCACCCGTATTCGACCTGGTAGGTACCGTCAGCGGTCGTGGTAGCGGCGGCCCCGGCGTTCGCGGCGGTCGGTGCCCATGCGTGAGCGAGGACCGTTGCGTCGTTCATTACTGGTCGAGCTGGAGCGGCGGGTTCGCGAGTTTTTGCGCCGGTCGACGTATTTGCGGTAAAACGGCGGCATCGGCTCTATCCAGCTTACCGCACCGAGTGATTTGAGTGCGTCGCAGTAGCGCTGGGCGGTTGCCTCATTGACGTTATTCTTGATGATTTCCGGGCGGCCGGTAAACAGCCGTTCGATTCTGGCAATGCTGACGTTAAAGGTTGATGCCATCCGCTGTTTTAGCGTGGATGGACTGATTCCGTGACGGATTTCCCCGATAAACAGAACCATGTAATTTGATGAAGTCTCGTTGTCAGTCATGAGTCATGCAGTGAAATCATTTACCATCTGGATCTAACGACTGATTTGGTAAAATGTTGACCGATTTACTTCATTATTTGTCTCAATTCCACCCGGAAATCCGCGCTGCTTCAATAAAAATAAATTAGCCAGTCGGCTCTTTGCTCAGAGCTGCCCGGAAAACAGCGTCAGTTGAGTGTTTCAGCCAGAAAATTGCGGGCAGTTTGCCAGGCCCGCCGGTTGGTGGTGGCATTGAACACGGTACCGAAGTCCGGGTCGTTGGCGACAGGGTTGGTAAAGGCGTGCATGGTGCGACCGTAATTATGAAATTGCCAGTCACAGCCGGCCCTGGTCAGGTCTTCCTGCAAGGCGGCAATGTCCGCTGCCGAAACCATCGGATCATCGTGCCCGTTGAGCACCAGCACCGCGGCCTTGATACTGCGTCCGCCGGTATTGCCGGGTGCCCCCAGCAAGCCATGAAAACTGATCACCGAGCGCAACTCGGCGCCCCTGCGGGCAAGGTCGAGCACGCACAAGCCACCAAAACAGAAGCCAATGGCGGCAATCCGCTGCGCGTCGACCTCCGGTTGTCCGGCCAATGTCGTGAGCGCGGCGTTGATGCGTTTTTGCAGGCCGGCGCGGTCGTCGGTCAGCTTTGTCATCAGCGCGGCGCATTCCTCGCGGGTGTTGCCGCGCACGCCCTTGCCGTACATATCCAGCGCGAACGCCGTGTAGCCTTCGGCGGCAAGTTCACGGGCTTTTTCTTCGACAAAGCCGTCCCGGCCGCCCCAGGCATGGGAAATCAGGATGCCCGGCCTGGCGCCGCCCGTATCGTCCCAGGCCATATAGCCTTCGAGCAGGGTGTTGCCATCATGGTATTCAACAAGACGGGTCTGGATTGCCATCGTTCAGCCTCGTGAGTCGCTGGGAAAGGGAGCTAGTTCGGATCGCTGTAAAACACGTATTGCGTGGAGTAGTCGCTGACTTCGAAGTAGACCTTTTTCTCATCCGCGTCCTTTTTGCCGTTAAAATTGGCATCGAGCACGCCGTAACCAAAACGGTAAGGCCGGGCCATGCCGTTTTCATTGGTGCTGTCGGCGGTGGACATTTTGTCGATACTCATAAAACGTCGAACGAGTTTCTCGCCGGCATAGATTTCCAGGATGCCGTTGGTGCCGGTCCAGTTTTGCACGGCGCGACCTATTTTGTTTTGCGATTCCTGGGTACAGGCGGTCAGTACCGCAAACATGGCCGCGACCACGATGATAAGTTTTGTATTCATTCCGATGTCCTGTAGGTGGTTTGAAACAGTAAGATTTTACCTGTAATCGACTGATCCCGATAGGCATCAGTCATAAGTGCGCTTGCACAGCGGTGTGGAATCCGGGTTCTCGACCGCATCGGCGATCGCGTTGACCAGCGTGTTGAGTTCATCGAGGCTCAGGACGTCCAGCACCTTGTTGACGATTGCCGGTTCGAGCACCGCGTAGCTGACCCGTCCGTCTTTCAGGGTAACGGTGAGCCCGGCGGCGTTGATCTGGCCATCGCCGGTCTGGTTTGACAGAATCTCCGAGCCGAGTTCCATCATTTCATCATAGTACGCCTCGATCATGGCCGCGACCTCGTCGCCGAGATCCTCGGCCACGGAAACCATCAGTACGTCCTCATCTTCCGGCGGCGTAAAAGGAATATTTTTCTCCTGCAAAAAAGCAATAAATTTGTCGCAGGGGTGGGGATCGAAAAAAACGTATTCAAGCATCGGTGCATCCATTGAATGATTTAAATGGCCCCGATGTTAAAAGATTTTGCCGGCGCCTGCAGCTACCTGGTGACGAGGGTGTGGTAATCGATCCTGCTTGTACCGGTATGGCTGTTTCTGGGAGAATAAACGCTTTAACACGCGCAGTGGAAACGATGGAAAAAAAATACGGTATCCGCATCACCATGCCGGAAGACGATACGATGAGCATGGCCCATCTGCTTGGTAAAGACTGGGAAAGCTTTCGCTGGTTCGAAACGGCCGCCTTGCGCGACCGCATCTACAACGAGATGAGCACGACGCCGAGGAACTACCGCATCGGTGACCGGGCAAGCGTGCTACTGGAAAAAATCAATCCCTGACCAGGCAGGCGTGGCTAGCGCTCAACCGACCCGGTCCTTGGGCGTCTGGTGCGATATCAGTTCACCGCAATCCCGATCAAACGCTTTCCATACGTCGATATCCAGGCGGTACTGGACGACATTGCAGGTTGTCAAGGTTGCAATCGAGCCGGCTTCGACATAGTTGCAGAGTGCCTCGAAACCGGGATTGTGGCCGAACAGCATCACGTGTTGCCCGGTATCCGGCAGTGCCTCGACGACCTGTTGCAGGGCGCCGAGCGTCGCTTCGTAAATATTATCGTTCATGATTACCGATGCTACGGGAATGCCGATATTTTCGCAGATCAGCGACGCGGTCTGCATGGCCCGCCGGGCAGGGCTGCTGACCACCAGGTCAGGTCTGAAACGCTGCATGGCGAGCCGCTCGCCCATCAGCCTGGCATCGTGTTCACCGCGTGTGCTGAGCGTTCTTTCAAAGTCAGGCTGAGCCGGATTATCCCAACCGGATTTGGCGTGACGGACTATAGTCAGGTATCGCATGGGTATTACTCCCTATCCGGCCTCCAACGTTTTAAGAATCCTATGACATGATGAATATATCACAGCAAATCGCCACTGAACTGGATGTCACCGAAAACCGCGTCAAGGCGGCCATCGAGCTGCTTGATGACGGCTCCACAGTGCCATTTATCGCCCGCTACCGAAAAGAAGCCACCCAGGGGCTGGACGATACGCAGTTGCGCTTTCTTGAGCAACGACTCGGCTACTTGCGCGAGCTTGAAAGCCGCCGTACGGCTATTGTCAAATCGATTGCGGAGCAGGGTAAGCTGACCGAGGCACTTGAGGCGAAACTGCTGGCTGCAGACAGCAAAACCGAGCTTGAAGACCTCTACCTGCCGTTCAAGCCGAAACGCAGAACCAAAGCGCAAATAGCCAGGGAAGCGGGCCTGGAACCGCTGGCCGACACTTTGCTGGACGATCCCACGCAAAATCCCGAGTCTTTGGCAGAGCAGTTTATTAACGCCGAAGCCGGTTTTACTAATGCAAGCGAGATACTGGACGGTGCGAAGCAGATCCTTATGGAACAGTTTGCCGAACGTGCGGATTTGCTGGCTGAGCTGAGAGCGTTTTTCTGGGAAAACGCGGTCCTTGCCTCGCGTCTCGTGACGGGTCAGGAGGAAAACGGCAGTAAGTTCTCGGATTACTTCGACTACCAGGAGAAAATCTCGAAAATTCCATCGCATCGATCGCTGGCGCTGTTTCGCGGCAGAAATGAAGGTGTTTTACAGCTTTCACTCGATCTGACGGATCTGCAGCCAGGTGCCGAACATCCCTGCGAACGGATGATTGCGAAAGCTGCCGGTTTTCGTCATCAGGGCAGGGCGGCGGATGATTTTCTGCAACAGGCGGTACGCTGGACCTGGAAGGTAAAACTGCACAGCAAACTTGATATCGAATTGCTGGGCCGTTTGCGCGAACAGGCGGAGGAGAAGGCAATTGCGGTGTTTGCGCATAATCTCAAGGATTTGCTGCTTGCCGCACCGGCCGGGCCGAAAGTCGTGCTGGGCCTGGACCCGGGCTTGCGCACTGGTGTCAAGGTTGCGGTTGTCGACGGCACCGGCAAACTGCTGGATACTGTTCCGATCTATCCGCACGCGCCGCGCAATGCCTGGGATGAGTCCCTGCATCAATTGGCCGCGCTGGTCAAAAAACACCAGATCCGGCTGATCGCGATCGGTAACGGTACCGCGTCGCGGGAAACCGACAAGCTGGCGGGGGAGCTGGTCAAGCAGTTAAAGGACGCCGGGCTTGCAAAAATTGTTG
>JAGRHW010000098.1 GCA_020444765.1 Gammaproteobacteria bacterium
TTACCTCGGCCAATCCGCATGACGGCAGCAGCGCGCACAGCAATATGGCGGTGCGTTTCTCTGGTGAGGCGGTTACCGATCTGTTCAATAGTGAACGCGCGGTCCTGCAATTCAGCGGCGCGTCGCAGCCGGCGATCGATGTGTTGCCAGCGTTTTCGGGGGAAAGTACGGAAAAGCTGCAAATCCTTACCGAAAGCAAAATAAAAGTCGCGGTTCTGGACAATATCCGCTTGGCCGGCGCCGGTGACCGGCTCGATCTGATGATGTTTTATCTCGCCGATCGCGAGATTATCGAGGCGCTGAAGGATGCGCACCGGCGCGGCGTCGTGCTGCGGGTGCTGCTCGATCCGAACAAGGACGCTTTCGGCCGGGAGAAAAACGGCATCCCCAACCGGCCGGTCGGTCATGAGCTGCATCAGGCAGGAGTCGATGTGCGTTGGTGCGACACACACGGTGAGCAGTGTCACAGCAAAACGCTGCTGATCCATTACGGTGACGGCACAAGCCGTTTGCTTACCGGCTCGGCTAACTTTACGCGCCGCAATCTGCAGGACTTTAATCTGGAAACCGATGTGCAAATCCTCGCGCCCCGGCAGTCGCCGGTGATTCGCGAAGCGGAAGCCTTATTCGCCTTGCAATGGAACAATACCGGGGCGCGCGTTTTCAGCGCGGCCTATGAAAAATACCGAGACGACGCGCGCTGGAAATACTGGCTTTACCGGTTTATGGAAGCGAGCGGGATGAGTACGTTTTGATCGTTTCATCCTGAATAAAATCATTGGTCGCTGACACCCGGTAAAAACCGCTAAAATTGCCTGCTTGCGAATTTGTCGGCGACTGCGCCGATCAACCCATAAAAAGAACCAGGCAGTGAAAAAAATTACTACAGAGTCATCCCGGCCGAGCAGCGAGTTTATTGTTTTGATGGCAACCATGACATCGCTGGTTGCCCTGTCGATCGACGCGATGTTGCCGGCCCTGCCGCAAATGGGACAGGATCTTGGCGTGGCGAATGAAAACGACCGGCAACTGGTGGTTTCGGTTTTGTTTCTGGGGCTGGCGATCGGCACTTTTGTCTACGGGCCGGTATCGGATACCACCGGCCGCAAGAAGCCGATCTATGTCGGTATCCTGCTGTTTATCGCCGGCACGCTGATCTGCATGTTCGCCAGCGATTTCAATGTCATGTTGTTCGGTCGTCTGTTGCAGGGCATCGGCGCGGCAGGGCCGAGGATCGTGTCGATCGCGCTGATCCGCGATATCTATGCCGGCCGTGCGATGGCGAAAATCATGTCGCTGGTCATGGTGGTGTTCATTCTGGTACCGGCGCTGGCGCCGCTGCTTGGCCAGGCGGTGATGCTGCTCGGCGGCTGGCGGGCGATCTTCGTGATGTTTCTGTTACTGGCGCTGCTGATTCTGGTCTGGTTCGGGCTCCGGCAAACCGAGACGCTGACCAGGGAAAAACGCAAACCCTTCGCCCTGAAGTCCATCGGGCATGCCGTGCTGGTAGTGATCAAAAACCCGATTGCACTCGGCTACACGCTGTCGTCCGGCTTTGTGTTCGGGGCGTTTATCGGTTATCTGAGTTCATCACAGCAGATTCTCCAGGAATTATATGAACTGGGTGAGCGCTTTCCGGTGTTTTTTGCGGTCATCGCGTTGTTTCTGGGGCTGGCCTCCTACGTCAATTCAACGCTGGTGATGAAGTTCGGTATGCGCAATCTGTCGCGTCTGGCGCTGGGCGGGATTTGTGTATTTTCCAGCGGCTTTCTGATTTATGCGCTGGTTTCCGGCGGACAGCCGCCGCTGTGGTCGCTGATGGTCTATCTTGGCGCGACCTTTTTCTGCGTGGGCATGCTGTTCGGCAATTTCAACGCGCTGGCACTCGAACCGCAGGAACTCGGGGAAATCGCCGGCGTCGCATCGGCGGTGGTCGGTTCGCTGTCGACACTGATCGCGCTGGTGCTGGGTGGCTTGATTGGCAAATTCTACGATGGCAGCGTGATTCCGCTGGTCAGCGGTTTCGCGGTGTTGGGGCTGATCACGGCGCTTACCATGATGCTGGCGGAGAAACGCCGTTACCACTGAGAGGTTGTTGCAAACGCCCTCGATGTTTCTCTATTTTTGCTGATTTCTGACGCGTTGCAGATTGTCATGGGCAATCTGGTAATAGACCGGACTTTCCCGGATCGCCATCTCGAAATATTTTTCGGCTGTTTCAAAATTATCCTGCAGCATGCTTAGATAGCCGACGTTGTTGGCTGCTTGATGGGGTTCTGAGATTTGTTCAAAGGCTTCCAGTGCGGCGTCAAAGTTACCGATCCTGACATAGTATAAACCGAGATTTGACCACGCTTGTTTGTAGCCGGGCTGAAGATTGACGGCAGCGCGGAAATATAATTCGGCGTCTTCCCAGTGGCCGGAGAGATAACGGGAGTAACCGAGATTGTTTTGCAGTTGCGCAGAGCGGCTGTTGAGTCTGAGGGCCATTCTGTAAAAAGTCTGGGCCTGTTCGTGAAGTTTTTGCATATCATAAATGACACCAAGCCCGTTTAGACTTCGCCAACGATTGCGGTCTTCAACGACGACTTCTTTCAGAAGCTTGTGCGCATCCTCGTACCGGCCTGACTTCAACAGCAGCAAACCGAGCGCCTCTTTGCTGTTTGTATGCTTGTTATCCAATCTTAAGGCTTGCTGAAAGCTTTCTTCAGCGAGCGCGGTTTTTCCCTGGGAATCGTAAATTGTGCCGATCCGGTAGAGTATCTCCGGGCTTTCAGGTTCGGCGTTCAAGGCCACCAGGTATTTCACCTGCGCGTCATCGAGTTCGCCCCGGCGCAAGGCTGCGTCACCTTCAGCGAGACTCACCGCGGCGGGGACCGGATCCTGTTGACTGGTATCAGCCGGGCTTTTGCTTCCGGTGCTGGCGCAGGCTGATAAAGCCAGGCTGAATATAAGCAGCAAAAAAGGCGTGCGGCAATTCATCGGGTGAGTCCGAACTGGAAACGTTTATTCTAACATGCCCAGTGTACAAATCTTTCCCGAAAAATATCTATCTGCTACCTGCGGTGTTTAGCCTGAGCCAAGAACTTCCATGATATTGATGGCGGCCGGGCCAATCACCACCACGAAAAAAGCCGGAAAAATACAAAGAATCAGCGGGAATATCATTTTTGTTCCTATGGCGCCGGCGACGGCTTCGGCTTTCTGCATGCGCTTGTCGCGAAATTCCTCGGAATAAATGCGCAGGGTTTCGGAAATCCCCGAACCAAATCGAATGCTTTGGCGAAGCATGGAGACCAAACCGGAAATTTCCTCGATCCCGGTGCGTATAGCAAGCCCTTTAAGTGCGTCCATGCGGTCAACGCCCGCGCGCATTTCAAGGTTGACGGTATGCAACTCCTCGGCAAGCTCCGGATAGCTTAGCGAAATTTCGCTGGTTACCCGTTGCAACGCAGCGTTCAGACCCAGCCCTGCCTCCGAACAGGCAACCAGTAAATCCAGCATATCGGGAAAGCCGTTAAGAATGGCTGTCTGTCGGTTTTTCACGCATCGATCGAGGTACATACCCGGCGCTATAAAGCCGACTGCGCCGGCACTCATTGTAATGATGAGCAGGTGCTTTGAACTCAGCTCGGGCACCAGCGACGCGGTAAAAAAGGCCAGCACGGGTAAACCGAATGTCAGAACCAGCTTGGCAATATAGTAAGAGGAGACGGCACGTGTATTTCTGAATCCGGCGAAAATGAATTGCTGATGCAGCGGGCTTAAATCGGATTGTTCACCTTGAACGATCCGCTTGTGAACCTCGACTTTAGGCGTCTTTGCCTCGGACTGTTCGGTGTTGGCGACGGCTTCAATTCGTCGCCTGAGCGGGTCACGGAAATTTTTCAGGACAAGCAGAAAACCAAACGCGATGCTTGTTGCAACAAGCCCCGTCGCGATGGCGAAAGTAAGCCCCAGATCCTGACTGGCGAAAGCAAGCAGTTTATTCAGATCAACCCAGGATATAGACATGATCAGACTCTGATATTAATTATTTTTTTTATCCAGAAGATGCCCAGGCACATCAACACGCCAGCCCAGGTAACCATTTGCGACCCTAAAGGGTGTTGCAGTAATGACGGTATGTAAGTCGGGTCGTTGATTGACATGAGACCGGCCAGACAGAAGGGTAACAGGATCAGCACCCAGGCTGACATTCGGCCTTCTGCGGACAGGGACCTGACTTTTCTCTCCAGCCTGAAGCGTCCACGAATCACTTCGGCGATTTTATCGAGTATTTCCGCCATGCGACCGCCGCTTTCCTGCTGGATAAGAACAGCGGTAACCAGGGCATTGAGACTTACGCTGGGTACACGCTCGATCAGACCCAGAAAAGCCGTTTTCATCGGAGTACCGTAATTGATATCCGTGAAGACTCTGTTGAACTCGGTCGAAATAGGAGCGGGCATTTCTTCACCGATAAGCTTGAAGGTTTCGAGAAAAGGGTGACCGGCTTGTAGTGCTCTGCCCATTATGTCCAGCGCATCAGGCAGTTGTTCCTCGAATTTTGCAATTCGTCGATCGCGTTGCATAAAAATCAGGATAATCGGTGCAACAAAAACCAACAGGGCAACGATTGCCAGTATTTTGATCGGTAAGCCTAACCAGAAAAAAATCAGGCCGGACAGCAGCGAGAGAAGAAAACACCTTAAAACAAGGCGGTAGGCAAGAATTTTCTTACCGGCCTGATCAATGGATCTTGCCAGTGCTTCCATGCCGGGCAGGTTTTCGAGTTTTTGCTCAAGAGGTGACAGTTCGTGAAGATACTTTTCCCGCAGCAGGGAATTTATGGCCTTGTCGGACTCTTCACTGACACCCTTCAGGCGTCGGCGTAAATTGCGTGCGGCCTTTGCATCGCGTCCGGCAGTCGGAACAATAACGGAAGCTGCCAATAAGACAATGGCAATAAATACCATGACCATAAACAGCATACGGTCATTGTAGAGTACGTCCATGATCAGCGCCTGCCTGACTCGGGTGAGAAAATACGCATATCCAATTCATAACCACGCTTGCGCAGGTCTTCGTTGAATTTTGGCACAAGTCCGGTGGCGCAGAAATGTCCGGTCACCATTCCATTCTCGTCAAGGCCTTTGCGACGGAAACAGAATATTTCGCTCAATGTGATGATATCGCCTTCCATCCCTTGTATTTCCTGGATGCTGGTGACGCGTCGCGTTCCATCTTCCATTCGCTCAAGCTGGAGAATCACGTCCACAGCGGAAGCTATTTGTGTGCGGACGGCTGACATGGGGAGTTTCAGGCCGGCCATGGAGACCATGTTTTCAAGTCGACCTATGGCATCCCGGGGTGTATTGGCATGTAGCGTCGCCAGAGACCCGTCGTGTCCCGTGTTCATTGCCTGCAGCATGTCCAGGGCTTCAGCGCCACGCACCTCGCCAAGTATGATTCGGTCCGGCCGCATCCTCAGGCAGTTTTTGACCAGATCACGTTGATTGACTTCACCGCGACCTTCCGTGTTTGGCGGTCTCGTTTCAAGACGTACAACATGGGGTTGCTGGAGTTGTAGTTCAGCGGAATCTTCTATAGTGACAATACGCTCCCTGGGAGAGATAAAACCTGACAGGACATTCAGCATCGTGGTTTTACCTGTCCCTGTCCCTCCTGATATCAGTACGTTGAGGCGTGATTTAACAACCCCTCTCAGCAGCTCGGCCATTTGTTCCGTGATGCTTCCGGTTTCAATCAGCTGTTCTATACCCAAACGCTCAACGGTAAATCGTCGTATTGACAAGGATGGGCCGTCGATGGCCAGGGGCGGAATAATGGCGTTGACGCGAGAGCCGTCTTTCAAGCGCGCATCAACCATGGGAGACGATTCATCTATCCGGCGGCCGACACCTGAGACGATCCGGTCAATAATGTTCAGCAGGTGTTTGTCGTCACGGAACTGCACATTGACTTTTTCAAGTTGGCCGCGCCGCTCGACATAGACCGAGTTGTAGCCATTGACTAAAATGTCCGACACGCCATCGTCGGCAAGTAAAGGTTCGAGCGGACCCAGTCCGAGAATTTCATCCTCGATTTCCTTGGATATGCGCTGACGAGCCTGTGCACTGAGCGGTACATTGTCGTTAAGCATGATACGTTGTGTGATTTCCCGGATCTGCGTCCTTGCCGTTCGCTCATCCATAGATCCGATCAAGGAGAGATCAACGACCTTCATCAGCTTGTCGTGAATACGCTTTTGCCATTCCCGCTCCTGATCAAGGCGAACAACTATATCCAGGTTGGGGGTTTGTTCGATGGCTGAACTCTTCATGAATTTTTACCTGTGTTTATAATCTTTATCTACGGCTTCCGAGAAGCTTTCTGAAAGGTACTAAAAGCCCTGTCGTTCTTTTCTCTTTACCAAGTATCTTGTAGGTAATATCGCGGATGGTGCGCGTAACAGAGGCATTTTTCCATCCCTCACCCAGCGGGACGCCGGTATTTATGGATTCGGAGACACGCTTGTAGTCATTGGGTATGCATTCTATCTTTATACCTTCAAGCGCGGTTCGAATGTCCTGGTAGCGCACCGGATTTTTGGAATCAAACCGGTTAACCACGACGGTAATCAGGTTGCTGGGGACATTGTTTGTTTTAAGCATGGAGAGCAGATGCTTTGTGCAGTGTAAGTCCATCAGGGTTTGCTGAATAACCACGAAAATTCTGTCTGCCTGTGCCATCAACGGTGTGCTTACAGAGTCTGTAGGGTTGGGTAAATCGATAACGAGCTGCTCGTATTTCGTTGACAGCATTGAAACAAGAGCGCTTAAATTATTAGCGTTAACGCCCCAGCCAAGATCGGTTGGGTCACCACTGGATGCCATTAAGTGCAAGCCGCTTTTATGATGCATAATGAATGCTTCCAGGGCTAACTCATCCATATCCTCTAGATAATTAATCGCTTGACGCAGATCCCCGCCGCCTGACAAATCAAAATACAAGGGAAGCTCACCGGTAAGAAAGTTGAGATCAAGCAGCATTGTCGATGCTTTACGTCCCTCTATTGACAGCAAATGGGCGATGTTGGCCGCAAAAAAACTGGCCCCGGCCCCGCCTTTGCCATGCATGACGACACTGATACTCGTGCCGTTCATTTCGGACTGTTTGGCATCCTGACAAAGTTGCAAAATAGAATTCAGCAATTCAGTCTCAGGAACAGGGTGGGCGAAAAAGTCTCGAGCACCGGCTTTCATCGCTGACTTGAGCATCTGTTTGTCGTCGTCGATGCCGACGACGATGGTTGGTGCCCGGTCGGATTTTCGACGAAGTTTTCCCAACAACTGCAGCTCTTTTTCCCAGTGCTCGCTTAAATCGAGAATTACCACATCCGCATGTTTACTGTCTGCGATCGTCGCTTCGTCAAGGTCTATGACCAGCTGACGTTTAATTCGTAAATCAGCGTTAGCCAGTAATGCGTCTTCGAGCGTGCTCAGACGACTGCCGGAGCGGCTGATAATTCTGATTTCAAAATTGTGTGACATAGCTTTAACCGCTTAAATTTTTCAATACCATTCAGGCTGATGTACCAAAACATTCCCGCCCGCCGGTGCCGGGATTGAATCCCAGGCTTTCGGCAGGCAGCGTCGTGGCGTATTCCGAGGGTTGAATCAATTTGCTGAAAAAGGGAATCAGTAACTCGTGTTCAAAGTTGACGATACTGGCCCTGACAAAGGTAATCGGAAAGGCGCCGCCTGTTGAATTAAAATTCCTGTCAAGATACTCAAGCTTGATATTGTCGTCCGTGAGTCCTTTTATTGAGACTGTTGAGCCGGGATTTTCACTATGTCCGTATAATGCAATGTGGCGGATTTTTTCATGATTCGGAGGGCAAACAACAGCAACGCGCGCGGCACGCTGAGTGACAGAGTCGAGCGTGTTCCATACATACTCCATGCGGGCGATTTCGACTATGCCGAACAGTACGATAAAAAAAAGAGGTGTTAAAAATGCAAGCTCGATGGCTGCCAGTCCCCGTTGCCGATACATCACAGTGCCCTCATAACAACGGAAGTTTGCAAATCAAAACCTTTGTTCAGTCTGTTCTCTGAACCGAGATTCGGAATATTGCCAAACAAGGGAACAAAGTGATAAACGGCCTGTACCCGGACATGGGGTGTGTCATATCCATTACCCTGAAGGATTTCCACCGTGACACTTTCGCTACTGAAGCCTTTCAGCAGTGGTTGCCCTTCATCGAACGGCGTCCCGTTTACAACCAGATTCTTTGCCTTTCTTACAGTCTCGTCGCTGAGCACTGCATTCTGTACTCCGTCAAGTGCATAGTCGGCGGCATAGCGTGCACCGTCACGAACAACCTTGGTCAGGGTGTTATAACTGTATAATGCACGTCCGGCCTCGGCCGTAGTCAGCATCAGTAACAGCATAACCGGTAAGGTCACTGCAAACTCGACACTGGCAAGTCCTGTATGGGCGGTAACTGAATTCAATTTATGCCGCATGCTTATGACTCGTCTGAAAAAGGGTCTTTATAGAGTACGATCTTATAGGTGCCGTAGGTTTCGAGCGTAGGGCCTGAAGTCGGCAAAGCCGGCGGTTCGCCACTGACTTCACAGTCACCAATCAGTTGTCCGTAGATTGCCTGTGTGTTGCCCTGATGACTGGCTGGGCGCGTCAGGTAAAAACAACCGACTGCCGATACCTGTACTTCGCCGCGACCATTCACGGTTCCGTCGCAACTGCCGATGGGCACGGCCATGATCCGGCGGCCCGGTCTTCCGGTTTCGGGGTTGTCATAGTTCTGGTTGACATAGCGGCCAAGGTAATTCCGGTACCAGAAGTCTGGATCGTCATCGCGGTTGGTAGTAACCAGATCCTGCGGGTGATCCACGCTGTTCATCCCGCCTTTGTATTGTCCAAAACGTGTGTTGAATCCGTCCGCTGTTGGACCGACTGTATTTCCAGGCTTGGTACTTACCGATCCGCCAATGGTTATACAGCCTTGATACGCTCCGGACATCGCCTCTCTAACGCAGTTTGCTCCATTTCCGCAGTCAAGCGACAGTAGCTGGAAATTTCCGGGGCCTATTCCAGGTTCGACATCAGCGCATTCCTCATCAGAGCCGCTTTGTTGTCCTTTCCAGTTTCCGACACCGTTGCCATTTCCGTTGCCATTTCCGTTACCGCTGTCTGAGGAGCCGGTTTTCAGACAAACTTCGCGTTCGTCGCCTATTTCCAGTCCATAGCAGCTGCCGTCGGAGCAATTAGTGTCACTGATATCGCCGCAGACAAACAGGGGTGCAACATCACATATCTCGCCACCGCCAAGAGACATGGGGCCGGCAACCGATGAGCTCTTGAGCGTGAACATATCGCCTACTCCCGGGAGTATATTGGCGAGCATCACCGGCATGGTGAAATTGGCCAGGCTTACCCTGATAAAGCGCGGATTAAGACCTCCGGGTATAAAAGGGGAGAGCGAGTCGGAAAATTCGAGTGTTGGAGTCAGTGATGGATCGTTTAGCTCACTGTCAATATATGCGTTGAATGTTTGCAGTGCATGGCTGGATGCAAGAAGGGTACTGCGATGTTGATTTAAGGTTTTAGCGCCACTCAGCGCGGCAGCATCTACGGCATTCTGAAGACGGGTTTTATTAAGAAATGCATGACCGAGGTCCAGAGCGAGTCCTGCAATGCCCAGCAATGCTGTCAGAGACAGGATCAGCATAACCAGAACTGTGCCGCGTTGCGCAGACCTTCTTGTCCCCGTTACTTGAAACACGCAGGTACCTCTGCCGGCGTTTTGCCACCGGTCTTGTTATTGTAAGACTGGTAACAGATATCGGCCGATTTTAAAAAAACCTTTACGGGTGAGGTTTTCGGTAGGATTCCACGTTGGTATCGGCAACATTACCGTCGAGTTGAAGCACGGCATTTTCGGTGTGATGTTTCAGGGGAATGCTGTTGTAGGTTTGTGAGTCCTGCATTGTGCGAACTGATTCACCGAAATCAGTTTCAACGTTGAGGGGATCTGTCGTGCAACCGGAACAGGCGATCAGAATTGAAAAAAATACGCTGAGCCTGATAAAAGGAACGGCAGTCATAGCTGATGTCCAAATTTGACGCCATCAAATCCACCGCGCAAATTATGCCTTCTGATACCGGTGGGGGCGGCTTTATCACCCTCCATTTTACCGAGCAGATAAAACTCCAGGTCGTTGGGTGGAACAAATGAATCCGTTGGCAGGCGTATATCTTCCTCGGCAATTGGCTGGGCCAGATGGGGCGTGACGAAGATCACCAGCTCGGACTGTCCGGATATAAATTCCTGACTCCGAAACAAGGCGCCCAGAATCGGTATGTCACCAAGGCCCGGGAGCTTGGACATGACCTCACTGACATTGTCCTGAATCAGGCCGGCGATGCCGATGGTTTGTCCGTCAGCCAGTTCGACGGTGCTTGAGGCACTACGTTTGTTCAACGACGGGACAACGATTACCTGGCTCGTTCCGTCAGTGCTGACAGTCACATTGTTGGACCCGTTAATTTCACTGACACTGATATTGAGATCAAGATTAATGCGGCTTTTATCAAGAATCGTCGGGATGAATTTGAGCCCGACTCCGTATTCCTTGAATTGAATTCTGGTGCCGCTGTCATCCGGTACGGGGACAGGATATTCCCCGCCGGAAAGGAATTCCGCCGGCTGGCCGGTCAACGTCGTTAAGGTAGGTTCCGCCAGTATTTTCGACAGGCCTTTGGAACGGGAGATTTCCAGGGCTACCTGAAACAGATTGTCGCCACTCAGGCGGGAAAAAAACAGCCCCTTGTCAGCAATACTTTGTGTAGCCGGTTGATAGATATCGACGACCGGACCTATCACATTATTGACGCCATTGAGAATTC
>JAGRHW010000099.1 GCA_020444765.1 Gammaproteobacteria bacterium
AATATGATCGGCATCGGCGTCGCCACCGGCGCGGCCGGTATTATCGTCGGTACTGTGTCTCTGACCGGTGCACACCAGGTGGTGGGTGAATTCGTCGAATTCCTCTCCGGTGGCAGCCTGATCGCCATGTTACTGCTGGTCGCGGTGATGAGTCTGATTCTCGGCATGGGTCTGCCGACCACCGCCAATTACATCGTGGTGTCGTCCCTGATGGCGCCGGTCATCGTCTCGGTGGGCGCGCAACAGGGTTTGATCGTGCCTCTGGTTGCGGTCCATCTGTTCGTATTTTATTTCGGCATACTGGCTGACGATACGCCGCCGGTTGGCCTTGCGGCATTTGCCGCGGCGGCGATCTCCGGCGGCGATCCGATCAGAACCGGTATCCAGGGCTTTACTTATGATATCCGCACCGCACTGCTGCCGTTCCTGTTTATCTTCAACACCGAACTGCTGTTGATCGATGTCAGCGTCGGCAAAGCCTTCTTCGTGTTTGCCGTCGCCGTTATCGCGATGATGCTGTTCGCCGCCGCCACTCAGGGATTTTTTCTGGTAAGAAACCGGCTTTGGGAAACGCTGGCCCTGCTGCTGATTTCCTTTACCCTGTTCCGTCCCGGTTTCTGGCTCGACCAGGTCCAACCGCCTTACAACGACAGACCAGGCACCGAGATTCTGTCACTGGCCGAATCCGATTTCGAAAACAATTCACTGCGTCTGACCGTTCGCGGAACCGATTTCGATAACCCCGACAGGACCATCGATCTCGCCGTGCTGGCGGATCTCGGACCCAAGGCAGACGCGCTGACGCGCCTCACTCACGCCGGTCTGACTATCATCGAAGAAGATGGCAAGGCATTGCTCGAAGAACCGATGCCCGGCACACCGTTTTTTACAAAATTCCAGATTTTTGATTTCTACGGTGACCAGCCGGTCGAAATAACCAACGTGCAGCTCCCGGCCGAGCGTATGATCAAGGAAGTCTTCTACCTGCCCGCCCTGTTATTATTGGGACTGATCTATTTAATGCAGCGTGGCCGCAAACGCGCATTCAGCAATTGAGGAGTCATCCCTATGTTTGCCAAAATACTTGTAGCGATTGACCTGGACGACGAAGCAGCCAACGACCGGACACTCGATATAGCCGAAGAAATGGCGAACCTGCATGACGCAGAGTTGCATGTCATGACAGTCATGCCGACTTACTCAATGGCAATTGTCGGTTCGTTTTTCCCCAAGGAACATGAAAAACAGGCCCTCGAAGGCGTCAGGAGCGCACTTAAAGAAGTTCTCGACAAACGCAATCCGCCGCCCAAAGGCCTCAAAGGTCATGTCGCCCACGGTACTATCTATGACGAAATCATGAAGGCTGCGAATAAGCTCGGTTGCGACCTGATCATCATGGCCTCCAACCGCCCGGAGCTACAGGATTATCTGCTGGGACCAAACGCAGCGCGGGTGGTACGTCATGCGAAACAATCCGTTTTCGTGGTACGTCCGAAACTCTAGCCGTTTATCTCCCAGACCGGTTTGCTGCGAGTCGGAGCAAACCGGTTAATGCAGCGCTCGCTGTAAACGGTAAAGCATTCAGCTTTCCAGTTCGACTGCGGCAATTAAATCTTTTGTAGTACCCGTTAACAATCTCGATCGCTATAATCGGTTATTCTGAAAATAATGGATTGCCCGAATTCTCCCCTGCAAGGAACTGCTTGAAACATCGATATCTGGATTCCCAGGCAACCGCTGTGTATGAGGGTCACGACTCCCTCCGGACTTGAACACACGACACACTCAACGGACAAAGTACTGCAATGAACAATAACCCGGTGACACAACCTGCATGGAAACAGAATATTCTTCTCTCTTTTTTTTCGGTATTTTTTCTGTTTGCCATCCTGGAAATCGCCCTCCGGGCTTACGATGCCTATCGCGGGATGGGATTTTTTTCCAACCATCGCAACCTGCTGACCCACGACAGAGAACCGCTTAAACCTTTCCGTATGTTCGGTTTCGATCTTTACCGACAAAAGGACGGCGAACGGTTTATCTCCTCGCGTCACGGCAAATTATTTCCAGTCAGAAAACCGGTCGACACCTATCGCATCGTCGTTTTCGGCGGTTCGACCACCGAAAACGGTTACGCCCAGGAAACCGCCGGCATTCACTACCCGCTGATCATGGAAAATGAATTACGCCAAGCTCTGAACACCGACAGGATCGAAGTCATTAATCTCGGCAATTCGGCCTACGCCACGACGCACTCACTGATACTGTTCGAGCTGGATGTACTGTCATGGAATCCGGACATGATTATCGTCAGCCACAATATCAACGACCTGCTGGTCTCCTACTGGCCGGATTTTACCTTCGACTATTCCAACAAATACTCGGACGACTTCTATATGGGTCGGGATTCCGACACCTACAGCACCATGAACGCCCTTATGCAACACTCGGCTTTTTACTGGTTCGTGTACGACAGAATCAAGCGGCTGCAAGGCAATATTCCGCTGCAACGCGAGTCCTACGGCATGGATCTGCCGGAAGATTCAAAAGCCGTCTTCAAACGCAACCTTGACACCATCTGGCAACTGGCGAAAGCCAATGACATCAAACTCGTGCTCGGCACCCAGGCACTGGAATCGAGCGAAGAGTATTTCAGGCTGCATATGGATTTCAAGCCTTATAACAAGCTGATAAAATATCCCCTGCAGGAGGAATTCGTCAATCATCACCGGATTTTCAACAACATCATCAAACAGGTAGCGGCGGAAAACAAGCAGATAACCCTGGTCGACAACAACCCGCTACTGGATGACCAAAAAGAATATTTTGTCGACCTGGTCCATTACACTCCGCTGGGCGTAGAGACGCTCGGGCGGAATTACGCCGCCACGCTGTTACGCGAAGGCGCTGTGAACCTTGTGCGTAAAAACTCAGGATATCAGCTCTCCGAGCTGGGTAAACAAGAAAGTACCGGCGATAATTAAAATTTAAATTACAACTTTCCTCTTCTCGAGAGAGGTAATAGCGGACGGAACCGCTAACCCGCCCTATTCAGCCAGGGCCTGCTTCACCTGCGGTGGTGGATATAATGGTATCTTCTCATCCAACACACTAGACTCATCCAGCAACAGCTGTTCGTTAATCAATCGTTTACCCAGGGTAAAATCCATAGGTCGATTCACCGCCTCCAGAGCCTGCAAGCGCCCCTGCTGTAAGTGCAGTACGCTAAAACAGCCAAGCTCCGGGTCACCGCGCAACAGTGTTCGATATCCGGGCCGAACAATTCCCGCGATCTGCAGGCGCAAATCGAATTGATCGGACCAGAACCATGGTACCTCAACGGGAGGTGGCGCTTTGCCCATCAAACGGGACACGATCATACGTGCCTGAGCGCTGGCATTCTGCACCGATTCCAGACGTAGCGATTGCTGTACTTGTACGTGAATCTGCCGTGTACAGTCACCAGCGGCATAAATATACTTATCAGAGCTACGGCATTCAGCGTCGACAAGTATGCCGTCATCACAGTTTATATCCGCAGCTTCTGCCAATTCGGTATCAGGTACGGCACCTACGCCTATTACAACCACATCTGCCGGCCAGCAGCGACCGTCTTCGGCATGTACCAGTTGCACCTGTTCATCACCGTCCAAAGCGACCACTCGCACACCGGTAATCAAATTGACGCCAGCCGCCAGGTGCCGGACCTGGTAAAACCCTGAAATTTCAGCTGATGCACTGCGCGCCATAACACGATCAGCGGCTTCCAGAAGCGTTACATCCAATCCCATGGCAATACAGGAAGCCGCCAGTTCCAGCCCGATATAGCCGGCTCCGATAATCACTATTCTGCCGTTTTCGGGCAGCGCCTTGGCGATATTCATCGCATCGTCGATACCGCGTAAGTTATAAACATGTTCGAGTTCAGCACCCTTGACTGGCAAGGTTCTAGGTCTCGAGCCGGTGCACAACACCAGTGACTGGTAGGCAATCCGCTCGCTATTATCCAGTTGCACACACCGGATATCCGGCCGAATGACATTCACCCGGCGGCCTTTGATCAAACGTATATTTTTTTGCGCGTAATAGGCCTCAGGTTTTATCAACAGGCTTTGCATACGGGTATCACCCTTGATAAAGCCTTTGGACAAAGGTGGCCGTAGATAAGGCGCGTAGTGCTCCTCACCGATCAGCGTAATGGGCCCCTCATAACCGGCCTGAGCCAGACCAGTCGCAACCGTCGCTCCTGCATGACCAGCACCAACAATCACAATACCAGTACTCATTCCCTCAGGCCTCTGGCTTCTTATAAGCGACCAGGTCGACCTCTACCAAAGCATCACGACCTAATTCCGCGACACCGAAAGTGGTTCGACCTGGAAGGTATTCGTTCTTGAAATGGCGGATGATGATTTCATTCATCGCCTTGAAGTCACGTTTGAAATGTGTCATGTAAATACGTAAAAAAATCACATGATCGAAGGTATATCCGGCATGCTCCAGAATCAGTTGCAGGTTTTCGAACACCAGTCTGGTCTGGGCCTGTATGTCGTCCGGCAAAGACGCTGCCGGGTCTTTAGGGTCGGTGGGCAACTGACCCGTCACGTATAACCAGCCATTCGCTTCCACCGCATGGTGATAAGGTGATGCCGGTGGCGCAGCGGTATCCACTAAATGATGTTTTATCCCGTCCACAATCTACTCCCCGCGCAAATAAAAATGCCTTGTCAAATGAACTGCGATTCCGGCATCCTCAGTACCAGACCATCGAGCTCTTCTGTCATCGGAATCTGGCAGGCGAGCCGACTGTTATCAGCAAGATCGCTACGAGCTGCTAGTAAAGCGGCTTCCATTGGAGATGCCTCACCCACTTTTTTTTGCCAGTTCTCATCAACAAATACATGACAGGTAGCACAGTTGCAATTACCACCGCAATCCCCAGCGATACCGTCTATTCCTTGGTTGATGGCCGCTTCCATCGCCGTCATACCTTCATCCACATCCACTGAGTAAGATACGCCATCAAAAGTCAGAAAAGTTATTTGCATACAGATCTCCTGTTCGTTTATTAATCTCTTGATAAGCGGAAACGCAAACTCAACTGCCGGTATAGCCCATTACCCTGATCAGTTCGGCTTCGGTAAATTCGTCATAAGCCACTTCTTTTTCCAGATGCGCTTCAAGCCGTTTGCGTATGCCGGCAAGCCTCGGTTCATCCAGTTGCCTGGGCCTGGCTACATCAATGTCTATGACTTCACTGACTGTGCCTGGTGAACCTGAGAAAAGCACCAGCTGATCCGCCAGATATAAAGCCTCGTCGAGGTCGTGGGTCACCATGATCACAGTGGCATCCGTGGCCTGCCAGGTCATCAGTAAATAACTTTGCATAATCCGCCGAGTCTGGTGGTCCAGGGCGGCAAAAGGTTCGTCCATCAACAACAAACCCGGTTGCAAAGCAAAGGCGCGCACCAACGCCACCCGTTGCTTCATACCGCCGCTGAGTTCATCCGGCACCTTATCGGCATAATCGCCCAGGCCCACATTACTGAGAAGATTCATGGCCCGCTGCCGTGCTTCTCTGCGTGACATACCTCGGTTACGAAATGCAAACGCCACGTTGTCGCAAGCAGTAAGCCAGGGGAACAAGTTGTAATGTTGAAATAACAGGGCAACTTCCGGAGTCGGTCCTGCTACTTCTCGACCACCGACGAATACATACCCATCACTGGGCTCGTCCAGTCCCGCAGCCAGACCCAGTAAGGTGCTCTTTCCACAACCGCTGGGACCGATAATCACGGTAAAGGAGCCACCTGGCACTTTCAGACTGACTTTCTGGGTGGCCTCCTTTTCTCCAAAACGTTTACTGACGCTTTCAAATTCCACTGCCGTCGGCGGGTGTTTTTTGCTGTTGGTTTTTTTCACTGGCGATACTCCCACCACAACAATCGACGCTGGATAAACAGCAACAGTCTGTCAATAACAAAACCCAGCACACCAATAGTGATAATACCTACCATCACCAGCTTCATGTTGTACATCTGCTGTCCGAGGATAATCAGATAACCCAGACCAGAGTTAATGCCCGCCATTTCTCCGGCCAGTACCGCCATCCAGGCAGCGAAGAAACTCATGCGCGCCATTACCATCAGACTCGGTGCTGCCGCCGGGATGATCACTCGTGTCCACATACGCCATCGGCTCGTACCCAGACTTCGGCCTACCTTGAGCATTTCCTCAGGCACTCCATCGAAAGCCGCGACTGCGGACACAGTCATCGAGCCAAAAATAGCCATGAACACCACAAACACCGCTGCCGGTGAACCTATGCCGACCAATGCAATAGCGAAGGGTATCCAGGCCACCGGAGATACCGGCGCTAGGGTTTGTACAATGGGATAGCAAAGACGTCGTAACGGTTTGTAACGTACAATCAGCGCACCGAGCAGCATGGCAGCAAAAATACCTGATACATAACCTGTCGCAACGCGGCTTAAAGTATCAAGTATGGCACCGAAAAAAGTGGTCCGCTGAGCACCAATCCCGGCAGGTGCAGGACCTTGTAGAAAATACGGAATAGTCTCACTGGGTGGCGGCAGAATCCGCGGGTTAAGTACTTCGCTATAAGCTCCCAGCTCCCACAACGCTGCAATCAAGGCCCAGGCAAACAATAACCAGACTGCTTCGCGCCAGGCTGCCCCTGTTCGCTTCTGTGGCCTGGCGGGGTTCTTCAAATTACGGTTGGTTTTTATTGCAACCACCGTAGCGGCCTCAGACTGCCTGTCTTCGCCCTTGTCAACCTGCTGTTGATCACCAGGTGTAAACGATGTGTCAGGCAGTTTATGCCCGGAGCCCCTGGCGTTCATATCATGGCTTCCGCTTGTTCCACGCGGGTCGCATCAAGCTGCTCACAGGCGCTGGTAAAACAAGCCAAAGGCGCATTCACCGCACCTATACCGATCCAGCCGGTACAGCCATCACGATGAGCGACACCGGTATGAATCCGCACACCCTCAGCTTGCGCTACTACACGCCGCGCATCCAACCCCAGCCCCAGACCTTCACTGCCGGCCAACGCCGGGCACAAAAGCGGATGCCCCCTCATAAAGTAACTGCGCTGCAAATGACCAAGGGTCAGGGCTGTAGTCCAGGGCGTATTCAGCATTTCGGCGATCTGTGGTGCACAATGGACTGCCATACCGCCCAAACCGAATGCCTCCATGATGGCGCTGTCCCCCAGATCGGGTTGCACATCATCGACATTGAATGGTGGGTAGAGCCCACCATCGGGAACTCCGGACGGCGCACAAAACCAGGCATCACCGGTACCCGCCAGCTGAATACCGCAAGAATTACCGTTACGTGCAATAGCCACGACCAGGCTTGAGCCGGCAAGACCTCTCGCCTGATCCAGACACAGTTTGGCTGATGCCATGGCATAATTGAGAAAATGTTGTGGATTATTCAGCAACCAGCTGCGGAATGGTGAAGCCAGTTCCGGCAAGGCTTTTAAAAAAGCATACATGCCGCCAACATTGCGCTGATGCACGTCGTCACCCAACCTTACCCCTTCGGCGACCAGCGGTAACACGGGCAGGCCGGAATCCGGCAAAGCCGCCTCTATTGCCGGTGCCAGATGTGTTTCGACAAAAGCCAGTTGTTCAACGACCTGATCGTCGAAAACACCGAACCGCAGGGCACGCCTGCCGCCTTCGGCAAAGGTGGCATAACTCACGCCATTGCCATTGCGATTGATCACTCGCATCAAAGGTTGGGAAGGCCGCACAACGCCGGCCATAGGTGACACAGTGCCTAGCGCATGATTACTACGCAAAGTTATCTCCCGCCGTTTGATCATGTGACACGCTTCTGCCTGATCTTTCGCCCAGCCTTCCAGCACTGCGGCGCCAGCCAGCGCGTTTAAGACCGTCGCGGGCAAAACTTCGTCGTCAGAAAACGGCGGACCGGCATGCGCCAGCTCCCCTTCTTCCAGACCCAATGCACTGCTCGCCATTTCAATGCCGGTCAATACCGGCTCACAGGCGACGACTCGATCCAGAGCACGGTGATTAGCTACGTTGTCTGTTATATCCACGCTCATGGTATCCTCAAGCCTGAGCCAGTCGGGGCAGCTTATCTACTGCTTCAAGCGGAGCTAATACAGCCTCGACACTTTCACCCATAATGTCAGCAAGGAATGGCGCACGAGGAATCACATCGTTCCAGGGGCTGGAAGTCCGGCACCACACATCCACCAGCTTTCGCGCCAGAACCGGGTCGGCAATCGCCGCATCGATCACTCTACGCATCCCCTCATCGCTCGGCACTTCGCTCAGATGTTTGCAAAATGCGTAGAGTTCGCGGGACACGCTTTCCCGCCATTTCGGATATTCACTTCGGTAGCTGCCATCGATGATCATTGGCGCCACGGCTTCACTCGCGTGCAAGGCATCACCTATGCCCTGAGCTCCCGCCGGATGTTTGAAATGCGAAGCGTCGCCGACCAGCAACCATCCCGGCCCCGCCGAATCACGGTAGTAACCCTCCAGCTTCGGTGTACCCAGAACACGAGATACTTTTTCCGCTTTTTCCAGTCGCGACCACAAGGCAGGTATTGACCTCAGCCGGTCCAGATAGAAAGCCTCCATATTCTTTATCTTCTTTCGTTCGCTCACCGGACCATTCATGGTAATTACGTGATAGCCGTTATCGGCGGGAAAGTGCGCGTGAATCCAAGGCGGTTCGAAGAAGAAATCCTGGGTGTTTCGTGTAGCCACACCCTTCCAGTAAGCGAAATACAACATCGTGTCCGTCGGCATGACTTTATGCTTTTGCGAACTGACCCGTGTTGCCACAGTTGAATTAACACCATCGGCGCCAGCCACCAGATCCGCTTCAAACCGGATACACTGATCGGCTTTGTTTGCAATCACACCCTTGACCGGATCTTCCTCAGTCCCGACACCGATGAGCTCACTGACATTCCACCCCTCATAGATCTCCGCGCCCTCTTCGCGCGCCTTGTTGACCATGATTTCATCGAGCGTGATGCGACGTATACAGATAGCCCAGTCACGATCATCCACAGGCGTGTGCGGCGCCACAAACATGCGGTTTTCATGAATCCATGAGGTATAAAGCGGCGGTGGTCCGTTATCCAGAATCGCCGGCAAAACCCCGAGACGCTCGAAACGCCTCAGTGTGTTGGGATAAACCACATGGGTGGACATGACATCCGAGGGGAAAGTGGCTCTATCCACGACTGCCACAGTCTGGCCAAGACGCCTGAGCTCGATAGCCAGAGAAGCTCCAGCGGCACGAGCGCCGACAATGACCGTATCGTATCGTTTTACTTCACTCATGATGACTCCGCAGCGTATCGGCATTAAACCGGTTGGTAACTTAGATTGAGTACATCATCAGCGATGTTGTCTTTGAAGTAACCCAATTCGATCAGGTACTTCACACCTTTTCGAATACCCGAAACACCAGCGGCGTTGAGCAACGGATCGGGTGATTGACGCTTTAATGCTATCGCCAGGATTTCCCGCGGCGCGCCGTACAGGGGTTGTAAATCATCCAATGCCGCATCGAAATCATTGTAGAAAGATTCAGCCGATTCACGCAGCACTGCCATGTATTGCGTAGCCAGCTCGCCTTCTTTTTCGATAAAGCCACTGGTGGAGGTAATCACGCAGTCCGGCGCTTCCGGCCCCCATACATCATTACTGTCCGCAAGGTAAATACCACCAGCTTCTTTCACCACCATTTGCGCATAGGGTTGCGCCAGAGTACATACATCCACCGAGCCGTTAATGAGTGCTTCACCCATGCCTACCATGCTGGGAAAGAAGGTCATTTCATAATCATCGTAAGACACGCCGTTCTGCGACATGACGCCGTATCCCACCAACTCCAGGGTATCAAGGCGCAGGGTGCCGACCCGCAGTTTCTCGCCGGCCTTGCCGATGAATTCATTGACATTGGCCACACTGCCCTTGCGGGCCACCAGTTCGATACCGGCCAGACCTGAGCCGCCAATGATCCGCAGATCGTCACTGCCCTCGGCATAAGCCGCCATGGTGGTGGTCCATGGGTTATGCATCATATGCAGTTCACCGGCGATCAAAGCCCGGATGTTATCCGCCGGACCATTAAACTGAACCAGATCGACCTTGATTCCGGCCTTGGCAAACATGCCGCGTTTTTTCGCCAGCAACAAATGGGAAACACAACCGGCCGGCAGATGCCCCACTTTGAGTTGCGTACCACTCGCTGCAGCTTCCGCAGTACCCGCCGCCGCAAGCATGGCAGTAGCCGCTGGTGTCATAACCAGTGCCGAACAGCAGGAACAACCGACGCGTAAAAAATCCCGACGCGCGTGATGGTGATCATCATCATTTGTTTTACTGAGTGAGACGTCGTGTGATCGAAACCAGTTAAGCAATTCGCGTTTCATGGTGAAACTCCTAACTAAATGCAAGAAATTAAACAGACCGTCGTACCTGCCTGCCCAGTAGCCAACTTTGAAGTAGACCAATCGGTCTCCTTACTGCAACGCAAAACCCAGGCCAGACCGACTGGTCTACTTCAAGTTTTTGATTTAATGGAACTTATTAGTCTGTTTTAAAAAAACGCCTGACTCAGAACGAGGTAATCCTGCACAAGCAGAGCGCACGTTCGGCGTTTTATGCGCCAGGATGAATCACTCAGATCCACTGTTCTATTCTTGCGGGCAATAAACCGCTAAACTCAATACAAGACATGGTTTATACAAGGCGGGAGATCGGATTTGAAAAACGCTTGCTATGGACGCTCTGTTACTGAAATGAACAACAGCGCCTCGGAACGCCTGTT
>JAGRHW010000009.1 GCA_020444765.1 Gammaproteobacteria bacterium
ATGGGGGCAGATCGACCTGCTCGACGCCCGCCGCCGCCACGGCGGCAGCCTGCCGCGCACCGCGCCCACCAGCAGCGAAATCGGCCTGCGCTTCGAACCCGGCGACTGGTCAGCCAGCGTCTCCTTCAAACACGTCAGCAGCGCCCGCAAACTCGCCGACAACGAAAGCCAAACCGACGGCTACGACTGGCTGAGTCTGCATCTGGAAAGGCGCTGGCAAAAAGCGGGGCATGAACTGCAAGTCTGGCTCAAGGGAGAAAATTTGCAGGACTCCCTCGCCTACAACCACCTTTCGCCCCTCAAAACCTCCGCGCCCCTGCCCGGGCGACAGGTTTCGCTGGGCGTGAACTGGGTGTTTTAGCCTGTGTTCGAAACGCCCGGCGTCTTACTCTTCAGCCGTCCTCCAACAGCATCACAAACCCTTAACGCAATCGAAACCGGCCTGTCACCCGGCTCGCCGAGAATGTGAATTCCATCTTTGTTTCTCCTGGAGATTTCACCATGCGTTCAACTCTTTTGGGTATCACAGCCGCTCTCGCCTCCCTGACCTGCGCCAGCGCGCTGGCCGATGCGGAACAATACAAGGCGGTTCTGAAGGCTCATGCCATGCTGCCGGCGCAGAGCTTTCTGGTGCCGCCGGCCGATGCACCAACCATGTACAATATGTCCGGGCGTTTTACCGGCACCGGCCGTACTGAAACGCTTTACAGTATTTACGATGAAAACACCGGCCTGGCGCGGCCTTTTCCGGGCCAACCCCTGCAGGGTTTTTCCGGCATTCGCAGCCTTGGCGATGATCGCTTCCTCGTGCTGACCGATAATGGTTTCGGTTCCAAGAGCAACTCGGCGGATGTACTGCTGATGTTCAATATTCTCAAGGTCGATTGGGACAGCGGCTGGGTCAGCATTGAAAAAACCTATTATCTTTCCGATCCGGATCGCAAAGTGCCCTTCCCTATCGTCAATGAAGCGACGGACACACGCTATCTGACCGGCGCCGATTTCGATATCGAATCCATCCAGCCTGTCGGCGAAGGTTTCTGGCTGGGTGATGAATTCGGCCCCTGGCTGATCGAGTTCGATGCCGAAGGCCGCGTCCAGCAGGTGCTCGCCACCAACCCCGGCGACACGCTCTATCGTTCACCGGACAATGCCTTTGTCAGCACGCCGAATCCGGGCAGTGCGCTGCCGGAGAATGTCATTACACTGCGTTCCGGCGGCTACGAGGGCATGGCGCTCGGCAGCGACGGCAGCACGCTCTACCCGCTGCTGGAAAAACCGATCTACCTGCCGGAAAGCGGCGAATCGGAAACCGTCAACGAGCGCCCGGTGTTGCGCATGTTCGAGTTTGACACCACAACCGCGAGCTGGGGCGATACCTTGCGTTATTACCCGCTGGAAGCAGCCAGTCACGCCATCGGTGATTTCAATATGATCGACGACAGCCGCGCCCTGATCATCGAGCGCGACGGCGGCACAGGCGATCCGCGTGAAGGCTGGGCCAGTAATCCGGCGCAATTCAAACGAATCTATCTGGTAGACCTGACCCGTATGGACGAACAGGGCGTGCTGGAAAAAATCGCCTACATCGATCTGATGGGCATAGAAGATCCGAAAGGTATCGCACCGCGCGGCACGATCGACGGTATTTTCAGCTTCCCCTTCGTGACCATCGAAGACGTCGACCGTGTCGATGCAACCACCATCGTGGTTGCCAACGACAACAACTACCCGTTCTCCGTGGGGCGTGAACAGGGCCGGGCCGATGACAACGAGATGATCCTCCTCGATGTGGCGGATTTTCTCAACGCCAAGTAAGCAAAACCCGCTGGGCGGCGGCGCAAGTATCAGGCTTGCGCTGCTGCCAAACTCAGCGCTTTCGCAGCCGGCTTATGAGCTTTGAAACAGGCTTTCAGAAGTTAAAATACCTTGGCAGGAACAGCACCAGATCCGGAACCAGTGTGATCAGCACCAGCACCAATAAACAAATTCCCAGCTGTGGCAGGCTGGCCCTGGCAACTTTCTCAATAGGTAATTTGGCAATGGAACATACAATAAACAGGCAAAGGCCGATCGGAGGCGTCGCCAAACCGATCACCAGATTCATCACAACGATCACCCCAAGATGAAGCGGGTCGAGCCCGATCAGCTCTCCGACTTCCAGGAGAACCGGCACCACGAGTATCAAGGCACCGATCGGTTCCATCAAGGCACCGAGTACCAGCAAGCCCACAGTGATCATGGCGAGAATGACGTATTTATTCTCGCTGATGGAAAACATGGCCTCGGCCACCTGCTCGGGAATCTGTTCGATGCTGAAGACAAATGAAATAATGCTCGCCATCGATACGACAAGCAGTATCACCGACGAAATGACGCTGGTGTCATAGAGTACGCTGACAAGAGAGCGCCAGGTCAGTGAGCGATACACCACGGCCGAAATAAACAAGGCATAGAGGCTGGCAACCGCGGCGGCTTCGGTCGGCGTAAACACGCCGGACAGAATGCCGCCGAGGATAATCACGGGCAGCATCAAGGCAGGCCATGCCCCCATGGCTGCATTAAGGATTTCACTGCTGCCGGATGCTTTTTCCCTGGGGTAGTTTCTCTTGTGCGCGACCCACACGGCGTGCAGCATCAGCCCCACGCCAATCAGGATTCCGGGTACTATTCCCGCCAGAAACAGCCCGGCAACCGAGGTGCCGCTGAGCACGGCAAACACGATCATCTGGATACTTGGCGGTATGATCGGACCGATCACCGAGCTGACCGAAGTCAGCGCGGCGGCATACTCCGCATCATATCCCGCCTTTTTCATACCCGGCACCAGAACGGAACCGAGCGCCGCGGAATCGGCAGTGGCGGAACCGCTGACACCGGCAAACAGCATGCTGGACAGCACATTAACCATCGCCAGCCCTCCCCGAAACCGACCGACCAGCACCTGACAGAAACAGATGATCTTTTCGGTAATCGACCCGGCATTCATGAGGTTTCCCGCCAGAATAAACAGGGGCACCGTCAGCAGGACAAACTGATCGACACCGGCGATCATTCGTTGGGGAAAGGCAGCGATCAGGTGCATCTGATCATTGAAGACAACATAGGCCAGCGCAGCAAGCCCGAGCACGACAACAATGGGCACACCCGCAACCAGAAATACGGCAAATGCTGATAAAAAAGCACCCATCAGGATTTTACCGCCATCAGTTTTCGCACGGACAGAAAAGTCCCTATGACAATATGCGGCACCATCAGGCCGCAGCCGACAGGAACCGCAAGATACACAAAATAAAGGGAAACCCGCAGGGCACTGGAGGTCTGCACCTTATTCCACTCGGCATAGCTGTAACCAAACCAGACAAGGAGCCCGAACAACAGAATGGAAAACAGGGAACCCGCCACGGTCAGAGCCGCTCTTGCAGATCTCGGCAGTTTTGCGGACAGCGCTTCGACGGCGATCATCTCCCCGCGGCGAAATGAGATACCGGCAAAAAGAAAGGTAATCCAGATCATCAGGAACCGGGCCAGTTCATCTGACCACGACAAGGAGTCTCCCAGCACGTAGCGGGCGAAAATTTGCGCGACCACCACCACAACCATGGCCCCCATCAAAGCCGCACCCAGATAATAGAGCACGCTTTCGTAAATACGGTTGACCCGGATTAAGCCACGCACCAAGGAAGAGTCAGTCTGTAATGTTTGAGCAGTCATGTGCCCGGAACTCCGCAACCCTGGAACACTCCGGGGTCGACGTCCCCGGAGCCAAGGCAATATTGATTATTGTGATTCCACCTGTTCTACAAACGCTTTGATAAGCGGATGCTTAGCAGCGTAATCGTTTACCACGGGCTGAACCGCCTCTTTCAGTTCAGCAGAAGAAGACACTTCGTGAATCTCGAAGCCCGCCTCGATCAGCGCTTTTTCAGCGACCACTTCCTGCTCCTCAGCGGCAGCGACTTGTCGGCCAATAGTCTCATGCGCGGCATCGATCAGAATCTTCTGCTGCTCTTCACTCAGGCGATCAAAAAAGCGGGGATTGATCACCATGACCCCGGGCCAGAAGTAATGCTTGCTGCGGGTCATGTGCTTCGCCACTTCGTATAACTTTTCGCTGTACACAGAGGTGATGTTTATCTCGGCGCCGTCAAGCACGCCGGTCTGAAGCGAGGTATAGATTTCACCATAAGCCATCGGGGTCGGACTTGCTCCTATGGCCTTCCATATATCCAGATGCAAGGGAGCCGGTACAACACGAATTTTCAGACCCTTCATTCCTTCCAGACCGCTTACCGCGTGGTCGGAAACAAGCAGGTTGCGCAAACCACCTTCATAATAACCCAGCCCCTTCAGGCCGAGCTCTTCAAGAGAATCAAGCATGTCAAACGCCGCCTGGGAAGTCAGCGCCTTTGACAGATCATCATAGCTCTCGATCAGGAAAGGCAGTTGAAGCGCGTCCATAACCGGCGTAAAACCGGAGAAAACCGCCGAGGAAATAATAGCAGCATCCACAGTCCCCAAACGGACACCCTCGATAAGCTGCTTATCGTCGCCCAGTTGGCGGGCCGGATAGATTTTTATGTTCAGGTCGCCGTTACTGCGCTCCTTCACTTCCTGCTGGTACATTTCCGCACCGATATGAAACGGGTGGCTGTGCTGGGTCACATGACCGAGCTTGATCGTCGTCTCTGCGAGAGCGGCCTGCGCTCCGACTGCGAGAGTGGCCGCAGTCAGCACGCCGGATAGTAATCTTTTCATCATCATCTCCTAAATAAAAGCCGTCACTCACCTAGCCTCGGGCATACGGGGGTTTGTATTTATCCGAAGGGTCTGGGGTCTGCCCTTTTATTGCCTTTCAGTTTGTCACCTACGGCGAATCTCGTCGGCGGTACCTCATTGACCACGACTCTGATTGTTTCGATGGGACATTCCAGTGAACGGCTTACGGTACGGGCCACGTCCTGAATACAACGCTGAACGCTCTCTTCTGCCCGACCTTCTATGATGGTTATCTGAACGATTGGCACAGTTCCCCTCCTCGAAATAAACGTATTTTTTGTATCGTTAATCAATACTTCGGTATCGATTAATTATTATATCTAATTATTTCTTACAGATGTCAACCTAAAAAATGCAATAAACAAAACGATTGTATCGATGATCGATACTGAGTATCCTTATTACACCGGTACGGAAAACGGCTATGAACATGCGCCGCCAATCGCCCAATCCGAAGCCGAACGAATTTTGCGAACAATCCAAAGGTAGATATATGAGTAGTTACATCCTGAGACTGTATGAAGACCGGCTTCCAGCATCCCATGCCCCGGTCTTTTTGCCTGCGGCTAAGCGGGCCGTTTTTGTCAGAGACGGCAGCGTGACCATCGAAACTTCTGACGGATGCCAGCATCTGGCATCGCACACCGGCTGGGTCGGCAGCGGAGAGACGGCTTTCATTCCCGCTTCTGATGAGACTACAATCTGGCGATGGGAGCTGGTCAGTGCTCCGGCAGAGTCCCGGGGAGAACTGCGCTCATCGCCGCTCTGTGTGTCCGCCCTAAAGCTGGAAAAGGAAATTGAGCTGGATTCAAACTATTCGTGGCTGATGCGCTGCGACAGCGTCGGCTTCCCCCCCGGCGGCGTTGCCCTGACCCATATGCACCAGGGGCCTGGAATTCGTTGTGTTTTGAAGGGTAATATCACTATCGAAGCGGAAGGCGTGGTCAACCACCACGGGCCGGGCGAGGCCTGGTTTGAGCGGGGAACCGCACCGGTGCTGGCACCGACCACCGAGGAGACCGACACGGTTTTTATTCGATGCTTCATACTGCCGAGAGCCTGCAAAGGACGGAGTTCCATCCGCTACGTAAAACCAGAAGACGCCGCGCTGCCCAAGGTTCAAACGTATCACGTGTACGCCGAGCAGTTCATAGAACTTCCGTAAAAACCCAAAAACCGGCCGGTGCAGTGTTGTAATTTGTCGGCCTTTCACCCGAGGAGCAGAACGACAAAGCCTATGGACAAAAACGACACTACATCTGCCGCCCCCCACTCTGACGGACAGAAATCAAAGCCGGGCTCCAGTAAGGACTCGTCGGCAAGCGAAGCGCTACCCAACAGCATTATTGCATTAAGGGTTATCGAGTCGCTCGCACAATCCGGTGGTGAATGCGGAGTAACCGACCTGGCCCATGCGCTTGATATGCCGAAGGCCCGTGTCCACAGGCACCTTTCAGCGCTTCGCGACAACGGCTATGTTGCCCAGGACCCGAGAAACAATCGCTACAGCGTCGGCTGGAAGCTGTATTTACTCGGCCAGCAGCTGGTTAACCACTACGACGTCGTGAGTCTTGCCAAACCCGTTATGAAAGCGCTCAGGGACAAAGTGGGCCAAACAGTCGTTATCTCGACATTCACCGATACCGGCATGGTCGTGCTGGACTTTTTACCGGGCAGTACCGAGCTTGAGATCGTCATGCGGGCAGGAACCCGCTTCAGCTTTAACTCCGTGGCGCAAGGTAAGGTGGCCATGGCGTTTGGTCCTCCTGAACTTCTGGAACGGGTGATCGCCGAAGGACTGAAAGCAAACACACGCCATACGATCGTCGAACCGGAACGTCTCAGGGCCGAAGTCGATCTGGTTCGACGACGAGGCTGGGCGGATGCCCCTGAAGAAGTATTTACCGGTATCAACGCACTGTCAGCACCGGTTTTTAACGCAGACGGGAGTTTGTTCGGTGCGCTCGTCTTAACCGGCTCCATTCATTACCTGCCTTCTACGCCGGAAAAAACCACCGTGGAAGCGCTGCTGAGCGCCGCCTCTGAGATTTCCGGTTTAATTGGATACAACCCGGCTTAAGCGACCAGAAAAGAAACAAGACCCGATAAAGCCGCTTGCCCGGTAACCCGAAACTCTCTGACGGTCGAGGTGTCAGACCTGTATACTAACAAGCCTGCCGCACAAGCACTCGCCCGCTGGGTATCTGTCAATCGATTGGATTTTCAATTCCTGCCGTAACATCCACCGGCACAGCAGCTTCCCGAGCGTCACACACCGGTTCGTTCAGGTTCCGCTGTCGCGGAACTTCCATTCTGCAGATTTCCGACAGTGGTGTAATTTCCGCATTGTCAAAATTAAATGTTATGTTATAACATAATAAAACTTGATTATCCTCACGAGCGCACCCCGGCCAGGAGAACGCCATGTCAGACGCACCACCGAAACCCTTGCCTGTAACTGTTCTGTCCGGCTTTCTCGGCGCAGGTAAAACCACCATTCTGAGTCATATCCTCAGCAACCGCGAGGGGCGCAAGGTTGCGGTCATTGTCAATGATATGAGCGAGATCAACATCGATGCCAGCACGCTGCGCTACGAGGTTTCCCTCAACCATAACAAAGAAAAGCTGGTGGAAATGAGTAACGGCTGCATCTGTTGCACACTGCGTGAAGACCTGCTGGTGGAGATCCGCAAGCTCGCCGAGGCCGGGCGCTTTGATTGCCTGTTGATAGAGTCGACCGGCATTTCCGAACCGCTGCCGGTGGCGGAAACCTTTACCTTTACTGATGAAAACGGTCACAGCCTCTCCGATATTGCCAGGCTTGACACCATGGTCACGGTGGTCGATGCGGTGAACTTTCTGCACGATTACGATGAAGCGAAATACCTGCAGGAAACCGGCGAGTCGCTCGGTGAGGAAGACGAGCGCAGCGTCGCCGATCTGCTGGTTGATCAGGTGGAGTTCGCCGATGTCATTCTTATCAGCAAGACCGATCTGGTCGACGAGGCCACTCTGCAGCGCCTGCAGGCGATTCTGAAAACCCTCAATACCGAAGCCGAGATTTACCCGGTTCGGCAGGGCCAGATCGACATCTCACTGGTTCTTGAAACCGGCAAATTCAGTTTTGAGCGCGCCCAGCAGGCACCTGGCTGGCTCAAGGAGCTGCGTGGCGAACATCTGCCCGAAACCGAGGAATACGGCATAGCCAGCTTCACCTACAGCGCGCGCCGTCCGTTTCACCCGCAAAAATTCCATGACTTTCTGCACAGCCCGCAACTGCACGGCAAGCTGATCCGTTCCAAGGGCTATTTCTGGCTTGCGACCCGTCCCCAGTTCGCCGGGCAATGGAGCCAGGCCGGGGGCATCGCACGCTATGGTTTTGCCGGCCTGTTCTGGAAAGCCGTGCCGCAGGCGCACTGGCCTGACAACGAGGACTCGCGACAGGCGATTATGGAAAACTGGCAGGAACCTTTCGGCGATATGCACCAGGAGCTGGTCTTTATCGGCCAGAATCTGAACCGAGAAACCATCATCAACGCACTCGACAACTGCCTGTTGAGCGACGAGGAACTACTGGCCGGCCAGCATGTCTGGCTCAATCTGCCCGACCCCTTCCCCGTCTGGGAGGCCGCCTGAGATGCCAGACGCACAAGTCACTCAACCCGGCTGTCGTGTGGTGGAAAGCACAAACCCCGGCGAACTGGCGGAGATTTATAAGGATACGGTCAATATCGCGATCTGGCGCCGCCCGACGTTGGGAGTCAGCCAGCAGGTACTCCGTAACGGACACTTCCCCTCGCTGTCGATGACACTCGCGCCGGAACAGGTCAGTGAGACATTGAGCGGACGTCTGCCCGAATTTGCGCAACGCCAGACCCTGATCACAGACATCGCCTGGCTGGCCGAAATGTTCGCCTGTCTGTTCGACCTGGATCAACTGGGCCTGCGTCTGACGGTACTGGAAAAAGCCATGTGTCCGCGCTTCCACGTCGATCATGTACCGTGCCGGCTGCTCACCAGCTATACCGGGCCGGCGACGGAATGGTTACCCGAGCACCGTGTGGATCGCAGCCAGCTGGGACCCGGCAGTCCTGAACTTACGCCGCCGCCCCATGACATTCAGCATCTGCAGAGCGGCGATGTCGCCCTGCTCAAGGGTGAAAACTGGGACGGCAACGAAGGCCACGGCCTGGTCCACCGTTCGCCCGCCGTGGCCGACGGAGAATCCCGCCTGCTGCTCAGTCTGGATTTTGCCTGACGCAAGTCCGGCCCCTTTCTGCCGGGGACGATAAAAACCCCCGCAGTGCCGTTTGTGGCTGTACAATATCGCGTCACGCGATTGCAGCTTTTTAACCAGAGTACTAACGGCATCCACCATTATGTTTTCAGCCTTGCGGCGTTCCATCGAAAGCAAACCCGACCTTTCCACCCTGCAAACCAATATCCTCGCCGGCCTGACCGTCGGAGTGATCGCCCTGCCTTTGTCCATGGCATTGGCGATTGCCAGCGGCGTCGCACCTCAGCACGGGCTTTACACGGCCATCGTTGCCGGTATCGTGATCGCCCTGACCGGCGGTTCCAAGGTGAATATTTCCGGCCCGACCGCCGCGTTTGTGGTGGTGTTGCTGCCAATCGTTCAGCAATACGGCCTCGGCGGTTTGCTGATCGCCGGCTCAATGGCCGGTGTCATCCTGGTCATCATGGGGCTGGCACGCCTTGGCAAGCTGATCGAAATCGTGCCCTATCCGGTGGTTGTGGGCTTTACCACGGGCATAGGTCTGGTGATCGCCACCTTTCAGATCAAGGACTTTTTCGGCCTGCCACTGGAAACGCTCGACGGCCACTACGTCGATAAACTGATCGCGCTGGTTCAGGCGCTGCCCGACTTCCGCTGGCAGGAAACCCTGATCGGCGGCCTGACCCTGGCGGTGCTGATCCTCTGGTCGAAAACCGCCTCGAAAATACCCGCGCACCTGATTGCCCTGCTGTGCGGTACGCTGGCGGCCTTCGGCCTGTCGCTGCTCAGCCCCGAGTTTACGGTGGCCACCATCGGCAGCCGCTTCCAGTATGTGATCGACGGCGTCACCGGCCAGGGCATTCCACCGGTTTTGCCCGCCTTCGCCTGGCCCTGGCAATTACCCGGGCCGGACGGCGCCCCGATCGGCCTGAGCTACGCCCTGGTCCGCGAGCTGATGCCGGCGGCGCTGACCATCGCCGTGCTCGGCGCGCTGGAATCACTACTGTGCGCGGTGGTGGCTGACGGCATGTCCGGCAAAAAACACGACCCCAACGACGAGCTGATCGGCCAGGGCCTCGGCAATCTGGTGGCGCCCTTGTTCGGCGGCATTCCGGCCACCGCGGCGATTGCCCGCACCGCGACCAACGTCCGCACCGGCGGCAGCCTGCCGCTGGCCTCGGTGGTCCATGCTTTGTTTATTCTGGTGGCCATTCTCGTGCTGGCGCCGCTGCTGGCATGGATTCCGATGGCCTCGATGGCCGCGCTGCTGTTGATCGTCGCCTGGAATATGAGCGAAGTCCGGCACTTTATCCGCACCATACGCATCGCGCCGCGCGACGACGTGTTCGTGCTGTTGACCTGCTTCCTGCTGACCGTACTGTTCGATATGACGATCGCCGTGGCCACCGGCATGGGTCTGGCGGCCATGCTGTTTGTCCGTCGCAGTATTGATCTCACCACCACCACACTGATCGAAACCAACCATGAGGTCTGCGGTGAGCTGCCCTCCGGTGTCGTGATCTACGATATCAACGGCCCGCTGTTTTTCGGCTCGGCACGCAAAGCGGTCAAGACGCTTGGCAATATTTCCTCGGATATCCGCGTCGTGATACTCGATATGAGCGAGGTGAACATGCTCGACATGAGCGCGCTGGTCGCCATGGAGGATATCGCCAAATACCTGAAAGCCAGCGACATCGGCCTGGTGATCAACAATCTGCAACCACGGATGATACTGAAACTGCGCCGGGCGGGGATTCGCCTGAAACGCGGGGAAATCTCGTTTTCACGCTCTTTGCCCGAGGCGATTGAAAAAGCCGGGCGGATGAAGCAAAGCTGACGAGCACACACGAAAGCATTCTGTGGGCAAAGGAACGAAGTGCCAGCTGCTCGATGTCGCCAGCCAAACCAGTGCCAGGTTTGCCTTTTAGTCGAGGCAGATGCTTCCTGCAAGACGCGGTTTCAATCCGCTGAAGGCCTGTCGTCAGGCGGCAGCAACAGCAATGCCAGCGCTCCGTACAAACCGCTGACCGCCAGCAAGGCCAGGCTCGGCCAGTCCCACGGCTGACCCCGCCTCTGGCGGCGGGCCAGCCAGACAACACCCAGCCACAGCGCCAATGAAATACCCAGCAAACCATGCCAGCCATGCCAGTGCCACTGCAGGCTTAAATAGCGTGAGTTGGCGTCGCGCAGTTGCATTTCAAAAGGCGTCAAGGCCTGCCAGACGTAATCCAGGAAAGGCGTTTGCGCGGCGAAGGCTCTGTGCGTGTAGCTGTCCAGCGGGCGGTAATCACGGTCCATCACCTGCGCGTGAATCTGCTGCTCATCGGCATACACGGAGGTACGGTAGAGCGGGTTGAAGATCAGTTTTATCGCCATGTCATCGGCGCGATACCCGGGCAGCTCCAGCGCCGTCAGCCGATAATCCTGCTGCATCAGGTAAAGCCGGCCGGCCTGATCCAGCAGCAGGCCCAGTACCTCGGAATGGCGGTTTTCCGTGACCTTGATAAAGCGTACCTGCATATCTTCCGGCAGCCTGACCGCTTTGACCTGCGGCTGAGCATTGAGTCGCTGCAGGTGAAACAATTGCCCGCTGCTGTCGAGCAGAAAAAAGCCGGCATCAAAAGGTTTGAGGATCGACACCCGTCCGAAAACCTCACGCACCGGGAATTGAAAGTCCTGCTGAGCCAGCGCCTTGCTGAAGGTCTCGCTCAGAGCGGTATCGACCTGATTGGCGTCACTGTTGATAAATACCAGTGCGTCCCCGGGGTTGAAAACATCTTCCGGAAAGCTCAGGCCGGCCCTGCCCGGATCGGATTCCAACAAGGGAAACAGCGGAATGCGTGGCGCATGACCGGGCAACTCCAGCGGCTTGAGCTGCAAAACCAAACGCTCGGCCCGAATCGCCGCCTTGTCAAATTCCTGCCCGCCCAGCGTCAGAGGCAATTCGCCCCAGAGTTCCATATTCTTGTAATAGATAAACGGCAACAACCGCTCGAACGCCTCGCGGGGGTAGCTGTTGCCTTCACGATCCCGGTAACTGAACTGATGGCCTTCGCCAAGTTGCTCCTGATAAACAAAGGTCTCGGCGACAGGGCTGTAAAAAAGACGTGTCTGGCCCGCGCGGTATCCCAGCAGGCTGTCCTTGAGCGGCGGCAGCCAAACGGCGAGCAGAAACACGATCAGAATCAGCAGGCTCCAACGTGCAAGGCGGGCGGTCACTATCAGCTCCGGTAGCGGTAACGGTAAACCGGCAAGGCCAGTGCCGGAATGAACAGTAAGGCACTGAAGGAAAAGACAAGCATGACACGGTCATATTCCTGGTAGCCGGTTTCCTGGTAAAGCAGGCCCACATAGCCCACACTGATCAGCAGATACAGCAGGCGGCGCAGTGCGACGGGTTCTAACAGCACCAGGGCGGTACCGAAATAAGCCACCCAACCGGCCAGCAGCCAGGGCAAGGCGGTCAGCACCGCACTCCTGGCCGCTTCGTGCGGAAACCAGTTCGCCATGATCAGATAAAGCCCGGCCAAATTCAGCAAAGCCAACACAGCGCCGGCCAGCGCACCGAAGCCGACCCAGCTCCAGATCAGCCAGTCGCTGCGCACAGGCAAATGCAGGGACAAACGAAAACGCCCGCCGAGCATTTCAGGAATAAACTGCGCCGCGGCCAGCAAGATCCCGCTCAGCAGCGGCAGGTATTTGACTACGCTATACAGCAGGCGGCGCAGCTCGAAACTCCAGTACCAGATCATTTCGGAATGCTCCAGGCGGAACTGGTGGCGCATATCAATAAAAAGATAAGCCAACACCGCCAGATTCAACAGCAATGTCGCCGACCAGATCCAGCGGATTTTGAGCCATTCCTTGTAACAGGAAGCAAACAGCCAATGCAGAGGAGCCACTAGTACTTCCCGGTCAGGCCGATAAAAGCGTCTTCCAGCGTCATGGGGATTTCCTCGCCCAGACGCGCCCCGGGCCGTTCACCCTGTAGCCGTGCTTGCAGTTCTTCGCGGCTGGCGAAGCTGTAGATCACCGGCTTTCCACGCCTGCTGTCAAGCGTGCAAAATTCATCAGCAACCGCCGGCAAAAGCTCACTGCCCGCGCCTTCAACAGCGTAACAACGGAAATCACGGCGAAAATCCGCCAGCGGGGTTTGCAGGACCGCGCCGCCACGTTGCAGAAACACCACGTCGTCAACGAGATTCTCCATATCCTGCACCACATGCGAGGTCAAAAACACCGTACGCTCCCGCTCGCCGATAAAGGCTTCAAGGTATTCCAGAAACAGGCGCCGGTAGCCCGCATCCAGCCCCATCGAGTAATCATCCAGAATCATCAGCTCCGGGTCCTGAGCGAAGATCAGGCCCAGCACGACCTGCGACCTCTGCCCGCAGGACATATTGCCGATCCGGTGCTCATACGGCAGCGCCAGACGATCGACCAGCTCATAATACAACTCGCTGCGCCAGCGCGGATAGAAAGCGCGGTAGAAACGCTCAAGCTCGGCGATGCTCATCATGTCATAGGCCAGATGGCCTTCAAACAACAAGCCAATGCGTGCACGCGTGGCTGGCGAAAGCCGATGCGAATCTTCACCCAGCACCCGGCAAGCGCCGCCGCGCGGGCGCAGAAAACCCATCAGGATGCGGATCAAGGTGGTCTTGCCGACACCGTTCTTGCCCAGCAGAGCCACAACCCGGCCCCTCGGCACGTTAAACGTCAGCTTGTCGTAGAGCGAGCGTTCGCCGTAACGATGGGTCAGCCCCTGGATCTCGATGGCATGACTCAGGCCCATCGGGTCACTTCTGCCGACCCTGAATTTTATCGACCGGGATATGCACACCGCTGCTGGCGCCCGCATTCGCCTGGGAAACCCCGCAGCCTTTTTTGTTGCCGCAGGAAGAACAGGCGCCGCGTTTGCGCCAGATTTTCAGGTACAGGTAGTAAAATGCCACCGCGATCACCGCCAGGACCAGGCCACTATCCAGCCAGGAAAAGTCTCTCTCGGCGCTGACGGTAAAGTTTGCTGACGCCGCTTGCGTCGTGGTTTGCGTGTTCATGGTGATGACCTCTCAGGCTCGGTTTTAAGCAGGGCCGGCTGCTGACGCGCGCGCTGCCTTCGCCCACCATACAGGCCGATGATCAGCAGCAGCGCAAAAGCGCCGATGTAGACGGTGGTCATGGCTTGTATTCCGCTGGCGCCGGTGGCCAGCCCGATACTGTAAACCGCGCTGGATACGCCAAGCCCGAGCAAGGTTGGGAAAATAATGGAAAAGATCATCCATTTATACGAGCCGGTCTGCACCTTGACCATGACCGTGGTCGCCAGACACGGCGGATACAGGGCAAAAAACAGAATCATCGACACCGCCAGCAAGGAGGTGGCGCCGGCGGCCCGGGTTTCCGAGCCCATGCGCTGTTCCAGGGTTTCGTTCTGGTCTTCATCCTGCTGGAATAACACGCCAAGCGTGGCAACACTGCTTTCACGCGCGGCAAAAGACGACAGCAAGGCGACATTGATTTTCCAGTCAAAACCGGCGAACTGGGTGACCGGCTCCAGCGAGCGGCCAATTCCGCCAAGTACGGAGCGCTCAATACGCTCTTCCTTCATTTCCCGGCGCAGCGTTTTACGATCCCCGGCCAGCTTGCGCAGAGCCCGACTCGCTGCACGTGCATCCTTGTCACCCGAAGGCGGTTTGACCAGCGGGAAGAAGGTCGGGTTGCGCGCCTCGAAATCCACATTGACTTGAGTCGACGCCTCCGCGCCCCGCGCGTTCAGCTTGGCGCGCTTGAAGTCATTGTAATAATTAACCAGCGGCACCAGATTATCGCCGCCCGCCACATTCTGGTAAGCATTGCCCTGCATCGCCGCCTGGAAAGTTTCCACCGCGTCCTGCCCACGCTGGGCAAAATCTGTTTTAAGTTCATCCGGTAAACCGGGAAACTGCAACAGGGTAAAAACCACCACCGCCACGGCCACGACAATCGTCCCGACTTTTTTGATATACAGCCAGGTGCGGTCAAATGCGCGCTGCAAGACCCCGCCGACGGTCGGCAGATGATAGGCCGGCAATTCCATCACGAATGGCGAGGTTTCCTGCCCGCGCAACACCGTGTGTGTAAGCAGGGACGACACCAGCAGGGCGAAGATAATCGTCATGGTGGCGATGTAAAACATCATCAGGGACTTGTTTTCAACGAAGAAAATCCCCAGCAGCAAGGTGTAGAGCGGCACCTTGGCCAGGCAGTTCATAAACGGCACAGTGAGGATCGTCGCCATGCGCGCGCGGTTATCCGGGATGCCCTTGGTCGCCATCACTCCCGGCACGGCGCAGCCGCCGGCGAACACGCCGCCCAGAATCAGCGGTAGCGTGCTTTGCCCGTGCAAGCCGAAACGATGAAGAATTTTATCCAGAATAAAGGCAATCCGCGCCATATAGCCGGAGTCTTCGAGAATGGCGATCAGCGCGAACAGAATCAGAAAGATCGGTACATAATTGAGCAAGGTGTTGGCCGAATCGACCAGCCACAAGCCCATCGCGCGGACATACGGGTCAACCAGAAAACCCGCGCTCGGCAACACGCCCGCCACCAGTTCACGAAACCCGGCCAGAAACGGCCAGGTGTAGTTGGTCAGCTCATAGCCCCAGACGATCGCCACCTGATAAATCAAGTACACCGTGGCCACCAGAAACAGCGGCGCGGCGGCGCGATTCAACACCACGCGGTCGATGCGATCGGTCAGGGTCTGCTGACCAAGGCCGCCGCCACGCACGACCGCCTTCAATAAATTCTGAATCAAGCGCTCACGGCAGGCCACCACATGATCATTGACCTCCAGGCCGTGTTTGCCGGCAAATTCCTCGCGTTGTTGTCTGGCCTTATCGAGCAGGCCCGTAGCCGCGTCCTGATCGAGCGCTTCGCGTACCGCATTAACCGCGGCGCTGTCATCCTCCAGCAGTTGCAGCGCCAGCCAGCGCGTCGGCAGCGCCTGCAACGCAGCTTGCTCGGCGATCAGCGCCTGCAACGCAGCCAGCGCCGGCTCCAGCTCGGCGTAATCGACCGGCGCGGACGGTTTTTCATCCACCGCGGCACGCGCGCGAATCGCTTCGCGCAGAGCCTCACGTCCCTGCCCCTTGCGTCCGACCGTGGCCACCACCGGCAGCCCCAGGCGCTTGCCCAGCTCGGCCTGATCGATCTGCAGCCCCCGGCCTTCAGCCATATCCATCATGTTGAGGGCCAGCACGGTAGGCAATTCCATTTCCAGAATCTGCAGCGTCAGTTGCAGTGAGCGGCGCAGATTGGAGGCATCCACTACATCGACGGTGACATCCGGTTGCGATTTGAGCAGAAACTCCCGCGCCACGCGCTCTTCGAGGGAAAACGAAGTCAGGCTGTAAGTGCCGGGCAAATCAACGATTTCCACAGCACCGCCGGCATCCGCGTAGACGCCGGTTTTTTTGTCCACGGTCACGCCGGGATAATTCGCCACATGCTGACGCGCGCCGGTGAGCATGTTGAAAAGCGTCGATTTACCCGCGTTCTGTTGCCCGGACAAGGCAACCAGCAAACCTTGCACCTTACTCATCGTCTTCAATCTCCACCGTGCCGGCCTCCCGGCGGCGCAAGGTGATGGAGGTTGCTTCCAGACGCAGCTCGATCGGATCATCCAGCGGCGCGCTGCGTACCATCAATACTTCCGCGCCCGGCGTCAACCCAAGTGCCAGCAAACGCTGACGCACGCTGCCGGCGGCATGATGACGGCGAATCCGCGCACGACGCCTTGGCCGAAGATCGTTCAGGGTACGCATGGAAGGAAGAAAATCATTTGGCATGGAGCATTCCTGACAGTCCGCCGGACGACAGCATAAAAACAGCGAGCGGCGCCGCAGCGTCGAGCGCTATGCCTTCAACCGCCGGCGGGAGCCTTTCTGATGACGTGAAACGCTCCATTTGACGAAAATCAACGAGATCATTTACCGGGCACCAGTATATTTGATATTACTGATGATGAAAACAAGATTTATTCGTATTTGCATTTATTTTTACTGTCGCTTATTCTTCCCCGCAATGTCACTCAATCGCTGTTTGTCATCACCCATCAAAACAGCTATTTTCAGGTTAAAACATCATGCGCAATCCCGGTTTTGCAAAACGCTTATTCCTTATCCCGTTTGCCCTGGCAGCAGGCCAGAGCTTCGCTCATACACCGTTATGCGCCTGCTATGACAACGGCGACGGCACAATCCTCTGTGAGGGCGGATTCTCCGACGGGTCGTCGGCTTCCGGTGTGGATACGCGGGTTATCGATGCCAGCGGTAACGTGATTCTGGAAGGCACCATGAACGACGACAGTGAATTTGAATTCGAAAAACCGCAGGATGGTTACAAGGTTGTATTCGACGCCGGCCCCGGTCATGAAATCGAAATCGACGGCAGCGATATCGTTGAGTAAGGTGTCGTGGATTGAGGCGGGTAAATCCGGAAACAACTGCCGTATGCGTCGTTCAGTCCGGCGCTGACGTCTGCCACATCAGAGGCGAGCCGGTCACCGGCCACTGACCCTTGGCGAGGTTTTTCCCATCACCGGCGGCGAAGGCAATATAGCTGTATTTACCGTAGTGCGGCGCCTTGCGCAGCAATACCTGCAGAGCCGCTTCGGTCGGCGCGAACAAAACCAGCATGCGCCGCTTGCCCTGTACCAGCGACAAGGCTGCGCTATGTTCGTCGAGCAGATAGCGTGCGTCCGGCAAATGCAGTTCATCGTCTTGTAATAAGGTATTGCCCGGCGCCAGACTGTCGAGCCGTTCCGCATCGGGGTTGAGCAAGACAAGGCTGGCTTCCTCAGGCAGCGCTTCCGACTTCATCAGCGCTTTGACCTGCTTGCCGTTTGCCGTCAGCCAGTCCTTTAACGACGCGGTCAACGATGCCGGCTCCTGAGATGCCAGAAGCAGAACGTCCTTCGCGGCAAACAGATTGTTCAGGCTCGCCGGCAGCTCCTCCTCGTAAGGCAGGCGCATCACGTCGTAATCCGGATCGACCGTAACCGCCACCACGGGCTTGTCGAGATCGACGCTAAAGCGCTGATCCGTTTGCCGGAAATCCAGCAGCCGGTCCTGCTGTTCGCCATCGGCAAAAGTCAGTCGCACGCGCACCGGCAGCGGATAAGCGCCCTGCGGGGATTCCTGTTGTAGCCGGAGTTGCAGTTTATCGTTTTCCATCTGAACGGATTCGAGCTTTAAGCGCGGTGCGCCGGTGCGATGCAACCAGGCGTCGAAAAACCCGGTCAGCGACTCTCCCGACACGGCTTCGAAACTGCGCCGCAGGTCGTCGAAACTAGCGGGCCGGAAACGAAAATTTGCATAAAAACGTTGCAATCCCTGCTGAAATGTCGCCTCGCCCAGGCGCACGTTCAGCATATGGAAAAGCATCAGCGACTTGCCATAACCAACCGCCTGAGTAGTGTTGTCATGACGCGAGCGGAACGCTGCGAGCGGGAAGTCGTCACCGGCGCGGGTAAACACACTGAACTTTTGCAGCGTATCCCGACGATAGGCAGCCGCCCCGCCACGCTGGCGTTGCGCTTCGTGATCGGACAGATAGGCGGTCAGGCCTTCACTCCAGTTGCCTTCACTGGCATCGATATACACACCGTTACCCCACCAGTTATGCAGAATTTCATGCGGCAGCGAGGTGTAGGGAATAAAAGGTAGACGGATCACCTGCGGCCCCAGCAAAGTAAACGAAGGCATGCCCCAGCCTGTCTCCCAGAAACTTTCGACGGTGGCAAATTTACTGTAGGGATAATCGCCGATCATCTCGCTGTAATGCGCCAGATAACGGTGCGTGGCCTGCAAATAGGTTTGCGCCAGCGCTTCATCCGGTTGTTGCAGATAGACCAGCGCGCGGCGGTCATTCTGCACTGACTCGTACACTTTGAAAGGCCCGGCCAGCAGATAGATGGCGTCCTGCGGTTGATCGACCTGCCAACCCTTCGCGGTTTTGTCGCCCTGACTCAAGCTGACCCAACCATCGGGCAATTGCACCTCCAGGGAAAACGTATGCAGGCTGCCCGGTACCTGCGGATACCAGTGACTGCCGGCATCCAGATAAGCGCCACGCGGGCTCAACAATCGGCATGTCTGGCGCAGCCAGTCGCAGACCTCGGTGGAATCGATATGACTTTCATAAACCAGGGTCAGCGTCTGCCCTGCCGCTTTGTCCGGCCAGGAGTAGCGCGCCAGACCGTCATGCGTTTCCAGCGGTTCCAGACGCTGCCCGTCGACCCGCACGGTAAAACTCTCGGCCAGCACAAACGAAGCGGCATCCGCCGGTGCCTGCAGCTTGTCTGTTACCTGCAATTGTCCACTGTCCGGCAACAAGGTGACTTGTAGCTGGTGGTGAATCACCGGCTCTGCGGCTTGCGTGGCAGCCGATGCAAGGCTGGCGATAAGAAACACCGCAATATATGAAACAAACCTGACTCTTTTCATTGACCGGAATAGCTTGTAGCGACTTTCGCCGTTTGTGGAAAATAAACTCGCAGAACCATTCTGCAATGTTCCCCGGCAAAATGAAATTGATTTACCCGCTGAATGTATCCTTGGGGAAGGCTTTAACGCGAAAAACTAGGCCGGAACTTTTTTAAACTGTCGAGTATTGATGCCGAATTTTTTCAACCGTGATGCCAGTGTGGTCGGTTTTATTCCCAACATATCGGCGGCGCCACCCTGCCCCGAGACTTTACCGCTTGTGCGTTCCAGAGCGGCGATCAGAATGCGGCGTTCCTGTTCACGACGCGCGGGTTCAGTGAGCAGATCGCCCGTTGCCATCACAGGCGAACCGGCCTCCGGGACAGCGTTGCTGGTTTTTGCAAGCCCTGAACTCAGTGGACCGATCCGCACGGTTTGATGACGCGCAAGAATCACCTGCCGCTCGATGACGTTCTCCAGCTCGCGGATATTGCCCGGCCAATGATAATCCCTTAAATACTCAATTTCACTGACCGGCAGTTTCAGCCCGGGCTTAGCGGCACGCTGCCCGGCGCGCTCCAGAAAATAGTGCGTCAACAAGGGAATGTCTTCCTTGCGGTTGCGTAGCGCGACCGATTCCAGCGGGAAGACGTTCAGGCGGAAATACAGGTCCTCGCGGAAACGACCGGCCTCCACCTCTGCACGCAGGTTTCGATTGGTGGCGGCGATAATACGTACATCCGTGTGCCGGGTATGCGATTCGCCCACCCGCTCGAATTGTTGTTCCTGCAAAACGCGTAAAAGCTTGCCTTGCAGGGCTAACGGAATTTCCCCGACTTCGTCGAGAAACAGCGTGCCGCCATCGGCCAGTTCGAAACGTCCCGGCCGATCGCTGGTCGCGCCGGTAAACGCACCGCGTTTATGGCCGAAGAATTCGCTCTCGAACAGTTCCGCAGGAATCGCCGCGCAGTTGACCCGAATCAGCGAACGCGAGGAGCGCGCGCTGACGTCATGAATCGCGCGCGCGATCAACTCTTTGCCGGTACCGGATTCACCGCTGATCAGTACCGTCGCCTCGGTCGGGCCAACCAGTTGAATTTGCTGCACGATGTGCCTTACCGCCGGGCTTTTGCCGATAATCTGGTGATGATTGAAACCGGAGCTGAGTTCTTCCTGCAAATAGGCGTTTTCCATTTCCAGACGATTTTTCAGGCTTTCGACTTCGGCCAGCGCCGCTTCCAGACGTTTACGGTCGGCTTTTTTTTGCGTGACATCGCGAAACAACACGACCGCCCCGACGATAAAGCCATTATCCCGGATCGGCGTACTGGTGTACTCCACCTCGATGGGTTTGCCGGATTTCGTCCAGAAGACATCTTCCTCGACCGTGTGCACCGAACCATCGCGAAATGCAGCGAATATAGGACATTCCCTTGCGGTAAAGTGAGAACCGTCGGCATGGGAGTGATGAATCGCGCTATGCATATTGCGCCCGGCCAGTTCACTCGCGCTATAGCCCAGCATCCGCTCGGCCGCGGGATTGACAAAGTTGGTCAGGCCGTTGGCATCGACGCCATAAATGCCTTCGCCGGCCGCATCGAGAATCAACTGGTTTTCCCGCTCGAATTCCCGGAACACATGGGAGACCCGGTTCCAGTGGCCGATACCCGAGAGAAAATGCCGTTGCGCGTCAGACTGGGTACGCCGTTGCTCCATGTCGTCGGCGCCTTGCAGACTTAAATAGATGTGACGGTATTCACCCGCTTCCGTGCAACGGGCGCTGACTTCCACCCGCAGTTCCCCGCGAGCCGTAGCGACCACCAGGTGATCACTCCAGGCCCGGCCATGCTCAAGCACCTCATCGGTAAAGACCACCATGGCGGGGAAACCCGGTGCAAACAAGGCACTGACCGTGGAGGCTTCCAGTGATTTCAGGTTCATGGCGAACAGACGGCAGGCTTCCTGATTCACCGAGATCACTTTGTCATTTACCGGGTCCATTACGAGCTGTGCCGTTGCTGCATTATTGAACAGATGTTCGTACCACATGGCGCGTCAATAGTTTTTTTGCAAAAGAATAAAAGACTCATCTCAAACCTCGTACCAGATTCACGAAGTTTCGTAAATTCGCTCACGAGTTTTCGTTTTTTACGATTTTTCGTAAGGCATTCTTGTCCGGAGCTAAGCGCTTTTTCCTTAAAATTCATCGCACTAAAAAACATTCAAGGAATGGCCTCCGGGTTGCAATCCTCTTTTGTCAACTAGCTGCGTCAGCGAAGTCATCAAGCATAAGCGCTGGCGACTGCACTGATTTCCAGCGGACCGAATCAGCACTGCACCAATGAAGAGCCAATGCGCTCACCAGCACACCGGAGAATGCACAACATGAGCACCAAAAGCCTGGGTAACCCATTCGACGAAAAAACACACCTGACGCACGGCAGCCACTGTCATTGCGAGACCTGCCGACATGAAATGGCCAACCCCGAAGGCAGCAGCGAAAAAAGCCGACGCATGGCCATGGAAAAAGCCGCCGAGGCCTGTGCAAATACGCCTTTGCAACACAGACAGGCGGCCGGGACCGGCAGCGATTTCCCTGACAGCCAGGAGGCGATCATCGACCGTGCCGTGGAGAGCGCAATCGTGCGCGGATTGTTCAATCACAACGAGCAAAGCCGGCGCAGTTTTATCAAGCTGGTCGGTGGTGGCACGCTGGCCGCGGCGCTGTCGAGCCTCATCCCACTGGACAAGGTCAAGGCCGCGGTCAAAGACAATATGGGTCCGCTGGAGAAGACCAAACTCAAGGTCGGTTTTGTACCGATCACCTGCGCCACGCCGATTATCATGGCCCAACCCATGGGTTTTTATGCCAAGTATGGCCTGGATGTGGATGTGATTAAAACCGCCGGCTGGGCAGTGGCGCGTGATAAATCACTCAACAAGGAATACGACGCCTCGCATATGCTCACGCCGATGCCGCTCGCCATGAGTATGGGTGCCGGCTCGACCGCCACGCCTTACATCATGCCAGCGGTGGAGAATATCAACGGCCAGGCCATCGTTCTGCATAACAAGCACAAGGACAAGCGTGACCCCAAAGACTGGAAAGGCTTCAAATTCGGCGTGCCGTTTGAATATTCCATGCATAATTTCCTGCTGCGTTATTATGTGGCCGAACACGGCATAGATCCGGATCAGGACATCCAGATCCGCGTGGTGCCGCCGCCGGAGATGGTCGCCAATCTGCGCGCCGGCAACCTTGATGGTTACCTTTCTCCCGACCCTTTCAATCAACGCGCGGTTTACGAAAAAGTCGGTTTTATCCATCTGCTGACCAAGGAAATCTGGGAGGGACACCCTTGCTGTGCATTTGCCTGTAGCGAAGCCTTTGCCACCGAGTTCCCGAATACCTACGCGGCCCTGTTCAAAGCCATTGTGGATGCTACTCACTATTCCGCCAAACCGGAAAACCGCGAAGAAATCGCCAAGGCAATTTCGCCGAAGAACTACCTCAACCAGCCCGAGATTGTCGTCAAGCAGGTACTGACCGGCCGCTATGTGGACGGCCTGGAGCAAAAAGTCTTCGACGTACCGGATCGCATCGATTTCGATCCCTTCCCCTGGCACTCGATGGCGGTATGGATTCTCACCCAGATGAAACGCTGGGGCTATGTCGAGGGCGACATTGACTACAAGGCCATAGCCGAGCAGGTTTATGTAGCGGCCGATACCGCCGAAGTCATGAAAGACCTCGGCTACGAGCCGCCGTCCAGCACCTATGAAAACTACACCATCATGGGCAAGACCTTCGATTACACCAAACCGGAGGAATACATCCAGAGCTTTGCCATCAAACGGGTGTAAATCATGCTCAAATCCATTAATGCAAGAGCGGCAATCGTGTCGCTCCTTATTCTGCTGGTCTCCATGACTGTCTGGGAAGCACTCAACCAGCCTCCCGAGGCTTCCGCGGCCCTGAGCGAGTTTGAACAGCTGATGGGCGGCGCCGATCAGGAAGCCCGGGTGCCGCCGCCCTCGCAGGTTCTCAGTCATGCCTGGGATGAACTCAGCAACCCTTTCTATGACGCCGGGCCCAATGATAAAGGCATCGGCATCCAGTTGGCTTATTCCCTCTACCGGGTGCTGGCCGGCTATTTCGCCGCCGCGCTGGTAGCCATTCCTCTGGGATTCCTGATCGGCATGTCACCGCTGATGTACAAGGCACTCAACCCGTTTATCCAGGTGTTGCGGCCTATTTCGCCTCTGGCCTGGATGC